>SLQH01000499.1 GCA_007131555.1 Planctomycetota bacterium
GGCGGTGCGCTATGGCACGCCGCGGGTCTATGCCAACAACACCGCCCGGCTGGCCCGGCAGATATTCGACGGTACTCGGGTCCTGCATGGCATGGGCTTGCGTGAACAGACCCTGCTGGAGTTCGCTGCCCTGGTTCACGACGTTGGTTCGCACATCAACGTCCGGGCTCGTCACAAGCATACCTGTTACATCCTCCGCCATGCCGACATTCCCGGTCTGGAGGGGGCCGAGCAGGAGATGGTGGCCCAGATCGCCCGCTATCATCGCCGCTCGCCGCCCCAGGCCCGTCACCTGGAGTTTGCCCAATTGCCGCGCCGCCAGCGGGTGGTGGTCAGCACCCTGGCCGCCATCCTGCGGCTGGCCTATGCTCTGGATGTCGAGCGCTCGCAGCGCATCGTAAGGGTACGCTGCCGTCTGGAGCCGGGCCTGCTGCTGCTACAGGTCGATCGCCGTGATGTCACCCTCGAACGCTGGTCGGTGCGCGACAAGGCCCAGCTCTTCAACGATGTATTTGGCCTGCGGGTGGCGGTTCATCCAGCCGTAGGGGAGCAGTGATGACAGAACCTCGTTTCTTTCAGCGTGAGTTGTCCTGGCTGGCCTTCAACCGACGGGTGCTTGAGGAGGCTCAGGATGATCGCAACCCGCTGCTGGAGCGAGCCCGCTTCCTGGGCATTGTCAGCAGCAATCTCGATGAGTTCTGCATGGTCCGCCTGCCGGGTCTGCACGGTCTGGTTGAAGAGGCTGATCCTGATTTTTCGGGCATGGATCGGGGTGCCTTGCTGGATGAGGTCTATCATCGCCTGCGGCGGCAGTCGGCTGATCAGTGCCGGTGTTGGAACCAGCAGCTCCTGCCGGCCCTGGCTGACTCCGGGCTGCGGATCGTGCCGGTGGCCTCCTGTAGTCCTGAAGAGCGTCTCATCCTGCGGGTGCATTATCGGGATCGTATTGAACCGGTCCTGACCCCCTTGGCGGTCGATCCCGCCCGGCCCTTTCCGATATTGGCCAGCGGTGCGGTCAACGTGGTGGTCTCCTTGCGTCAACAGGACGATCCGCGTCTGCAACGTGCGGTCGTCGCCGTGCCACCGCAGCGACGGCTGATCGCCCTGCCGGGTGGTGATGGGCGTCATGTCCTCCTGGAGGACGTCATCGCCGCCTTCTTGGGCGAGCTGTTCGCCGGCTACGAGGTGGTCGACAGTGGTCTGTTCCGGATCACCCGTGATGGATCGCTGGACATTGATGAGGACCAGACCACCGATCTCTTGAGCGAGATTGAAGAGGAGTTGCGGCACCGGGCCTTCGGCACGCCGATGCGACTGGAGTTGTCGGACCAGACCTCAGCAGATCTACGGTCCTGGCTGCAACGGGTCATGGAGATCGATGATCATGTGGTGGTGCCGGTCTCCAGTCCCCTGGATCTGACCTTTCTTGGGTCCCTGGACCGCTACCTGGACGATCCCAGCCTGCGCTTTCCCTCATTTACGCCGTTTTGTCCGCAATGGGGCGATGCCTTTGCCGCTATTGCGGCCCGCAACCGTCTGCTCCATCATCCCTATGACAGCTTCCAGCCGGTCATCGATCTGGTTGAACAGGCTGCCGCTGACGATCAGGTCCTGGCCATCAAGCAGACCCTGTACCGGGTTTCGGGCAGCAGTCCGATCATCGCCGCCCTGGCCCGGGCGGCCCGTAGCGGCAAGCAGGTCACGGTGCTGGTCGAGCTCAAGGCCCGTTTTGATGAACAGCGCAATATCCACTGGGCCCGTCACCTTGAGAAATCCGGGGTACACGTCATCTACGGCCTGGTCGGTTTCAAGGTCCATTCCAAATTGCTGCTGATCATCCGACGTGAAGCCGAAGGCATTCGCCGTTACTGCCATATCGGTACCGGCAACTACAACGACCGCACTGCTGCCGCCTACACCGATCTGTCGTACTTCACCAGCCACGAGACGGTTGGTCGTGAAGTGGCGATGATGTTCAATCAGTTGACCGGCTTTGCCATTGTCCATCACTGGGAGCGGCTCATTCCGGCCCCGGTGGCGGCCCGAGAGGAGTTCACAGAGCTGATTCGCGCCGAGGCCGTACATGCCCGGGCTGGCCGTGAGGCCCGTATCACGGCCTGTTTCAACAGCCTGTTCGATGACCAGATCTGCGAGGAATTGTATGCGGCCAGTCAGGCAGGTGTCGCCATTGATCTGATCGTGCGTGGTTTCTGCATCCTGCGTCCTGGGGTGCCGGGGCTCTCTGACAACATCCGGGTCCGTTCAATCGTGGGCCGTTATCTGGAGCACAGCCGCATCTTTCGCTTTGAGCACGGCGGCGACCGGGTCTATGTCATCGGTTCGGCCGATTGGATGCGGCGCAATCTCAGTCGTCGGGTTGAATGTCTGGTGCGTCTCATTGATCCGGCCCTGCGGCGGCGTCTTGACGACATCCTGGAGCGGATGTTGTCGGACAACCGCAGTGCTCGGACATTGCGCAGTGACGGTGTCTATCAGCGCCTGTATCCAGGCCCTGATGAGGACGAGCGCTGCGTTCAGGTCGAGTTGATGCGGCGCAGTGAACAGCTGGCCAAGGCTGAACAGAGTGCTGTCGTCAGGCCCCGTTCCTTCCAACCCTTGCGGGGCCATGCGGCAGCCATCACGCCGCTGTCGTCCCGCTGATCTGGTCGTTGCACCGGTGCGCCCCAGGCCTCATGATGTGCGACACCGGCGCACCGCCAAGGACCACGTATGACCGATTCGCAGTTGGCACGTCTGCACGCTGAGCGCGACGATCTGGTCGCCGAAGTGGCTCGCCTTGAGCATGAGCTTGAGGTCATGACGACTCGTTGCCGAAGCACCGAGCACGGCCAGGGCGAGGAGATCGCCAAGTTGCGCCGTAATGTCGCCCAGCAGTTGACCCGTACCAATGAACTGGTCAATGCGGCCCGGATCATAGACCGTGATTATTTTGGTGACCGCTTCTTCTCCGGTTCCGAGGGTCATGACTTCTTCAATGACATCACCATGGCTCGCCAGGTGCTGGAAGCCTTGGCCGACGAATTGACCGGGGTCGGGGCCTTCGCGGATTCGCCGGTCTTGCGTGATGCGGTCCACAACCTGGTCGCAGCCCTGGAATCGCTGCGTGACCAGGCCATCGACATTGAGCGTCGGGGTCTGGCGGCGGTCGGCCTGGAGGCCGATGTCAACGCCTTTGCTCCGCGCAGTTTCCCTGAAAACAACCCCTTCGCCTGCCTGGAGGAGGGGGCTCGTCTGGTCGGTGAGGTTGAGACCGTGGTCCAGCGCACCGCCGGTCGGCTGCAGGCCCTGTTGGCAATGGTCGAGAATGCCGACCAGGTCCGCACCGAGACGATGGATGAAAACGAGGAGTTGCGGGCTTCGGCCGAGGATGTCGCCCGGGCCGCTCGGCAGCAACTTGAGGAGCAGATGGCGGAAAACGCGCGCCTGCGTGAGGCCATCCGCGAATTGCAGGACCAGCAGGAGGCCGGGGCCCGGGTCACCCATGCCCAGGCTGATCGGGTCAAGCATGTGGTCGATGGCATCCAGGACGCCCGTCGGGCAGATCTGGCCGAGGTCCGCAGTCTGGCAGGTGAGATCTGTCAGGTCGCCCGTGGTCTGCACGAGAACCATCCGGCCCTTGACGTGCCGCTCGGTGAACTGGAGTCCGTGTTGGCGGTTGAGGCCGAGATCTCGCGTCTGGTGATGGGCATCGAGTCCCTGATGTTGGCGGTGGTCGCGGAACTGAGCACCATGGGCCAGCACCAGGACGCGCTGGCCGAGCTACAAGCGGCTGCCCAGACGGCCCGCGAGCAGGTCAGCACCGGTGAGGCTGCACTGGCGGCGGTCAATGCCGACCTAGCGGCGGCTCGCGAACAGGTGGCCGAATTGGAGGCCGAGATCGGTCGTATGCAGGCCACCATGGCTGAGCATGATGACGAGATCGCCCATCTCCACGAGACGGTCGACGATGAGGCCCAGCGGCGTGAAGCGGCCGAAGACGCCCTGGCCCAGGTGGAGGAGGCGGCCCGTTCAGAGCGAGAGCGGGCGACGGTCGTCGAGGCCGAACTGCGCTCCGACATCGAAGAGGGCGAACAGGCGATCCAGTCCCTCCACGAGTCTCTGGCCGTGGTCCAGGCTGAACGGGCAGAGGCCGAAACAGCCCGTCAGGCCCAAGCCCAGGCGCTGGTCGAAGCCGAACAGGCGGTCGAGGATCTTGGCCAGCGTCATCAGGAGACCATCGCCGCTCTGGAGGTCTGTCGGGCCGAGTTGAGCCAGGCCTGCGCCGAACGCGATGCGGCGCAGGAACAGGTGGTCAGCCTTGAAGGTCGATTGGATGAGGCTGCCGGTCGGATCATCGATCTGGATGATCTGATCGGGCGTCACGACATGGAGCGTCAGTCCCTGGCCGAGCGTCTGGCCGAGGTCGAGTCGCTTCGTGAGGCCTTGGCCCAGGACCTTGACCGGACCCGTACCACGGCCGATGCCGGCATTGATGCGGCCGAGGCCCGACACGTCGCTCTCCAGGAAGAGGTGGCTCGTCTTGAGGGTCGCGTTGCTGTGCTTGATGCCGATCATGCGGCTGCCACGACGTCCCTGGCCGAAGCCCAGGATGAGACAGTCCGTCTGGCCGAGGCCCTGGAACAGGCCCAGGCCGATCGCAGTCGTCTGGAAGCAGAGCTGGCAGAATTGCGGGAGCACTTGCTTGAGGCCCAGGCCCACCGCGAGGCGAGTGAGGCCCTGGAGTTGGCCGAACAACGCGCAGCGGCCCTGGCGGTGGACCTGGATGAGGCCCAGCGATTGCGTGCGGATACCGAGGCTGCGGTGGCGGCCCAATCGACGGCACGTGAAGAGCTTGAGGAACGTCTGGCTGCCTCAGATGCCGCTCGCGAGGCGGCGCTGGCGCGTTGTCGTGATCTTGAGGCCGAGCGGTCCCAGGCAGCGGCAGCCCGTGATGAACTGGCGGTACAGGTTGGTGATCTGGAAGAGCGTCTGAACCTGATGCAGGAAGATGCCGACGAGCAGGCTCGGCTGCGGATGCAGGAACTCGAGCAGCGCTGTGAGGCCGTAGAAGCCGAGCGTGATGCCTTGCGTGCTGAGGTCCAGGCCATCGCCGAGGACCTGCAGGTCCTGCGTGACCGGGAGTCTGAGCTGACCGGGCTCTGTCGTGACTGGGAGCAGCGTTGTCAGGCGGCCGAACGGCAGGGTAGCGAAGAGCAGCAGGCGTATCAGCAGCGCATCGTGGCCCTGGAACAATCCCTGGCCGAATCCCAGGCGGTCCATGAGCAGTTGTTGGCGGCGCAGCGCGAGCGTGAAGAACTGCGGGCCCAGACCCGTAGCCTGACCCAGGAGCTGGATGACGAACGCTCCAGTCGAGAGGCCCTGCTGACGGCCCAGGTGGCAGAAGAACGCGAGGCCCTGGAACAGGCTCTGGCTGAGCGCACGGCCGAACTGGAGCGGGAGCGGGCTCTGGCCTTTGACAACGAGGCTGCTTGGCGAAGCCAACAGCAGGAGTTGCGGGCGCTCCTGGCCGAGGCTCGTGACGCCTTTGCCGAGGAACTGGCGCGGCGCGATGCTGCTGCCCGGGCCATCCTCAAGGATTATCGCCAGGCCCTTGAAGAGGCCGGTCTGGAACTGCCCTGATCGATGCAGGCAGTATCTCAATGCCGGATCGCGGACTTGAACCGCGGACCTTTGCTTTACGAAAGCACTGCTCTACCAACTGAGCTAATCCGGCCTGTTGGCGGGCCTGTGCTGATGATGCAACGCAGGCAGAGCAGCCTTGTACGCCGCCTCTGATGTCGGTCAAGGCGCAGGCTGGGCGCATACGGTCGGCGCGGCTATCCGGAGTCAGTGGGGATGGGTCCGCTATCTCACGGCTTCTTGGCAATCACACACCTTGGGATGCGGATCGGCCCAGAGCTTTGCGTCTCGCGGCACATTGGGGAACATGGTTCGTGGTAGAAGCGTTGTGCGATGTCGTCTCCTGACATGGTGATGTTGCCGGATACGGTGGCACGCCACTGTGCTGTATGGGAAAAGGCCTATGGAATCCTACAACATGGTGTGGGGCTTGGATATCGGCACCACCGCCGTCAAGGCCGTCAAACTCCAGCGGATGGGCGACAAGGTCTTCGTCCATGGTTACGCCATTGAGCCGATCGTGGTCGGTGGCGAGGCCGATCGTGATGAAGCCGTGATCGCGGCCCTGAGCAGCCTCTGTGCTCGTGAGGATATGCGCTCGACCCCGGTCGTGGCCTGTCTGTCCGGGCGCCAGATATTCTCACGTACCATCAACGTGCCGGTGCTCAATCCGCGCAAGGTCGAGCGGATGGTCGAGCTCGAAGCCAGGCAGCAGATCCCCGGTGACTTCAACGAGGTCCTGTGGGGTTATCATCTGTCTCCCGGAGCTGATGGCGCGTCCAATGACGTCGCCTTGTTCGCGGCCCGGCAAGAGGTGGTCACTGATCTGACCGCCAAGTGCAAACGGGTCGGCATCACCCTGGCCGGCATCTCGGTCTCCAGTCTGGCGGTCTAC
>SLQH01000241.1 GCA_007131555.1 Planctomycetota bacterium
ACCGCCTGGCCACGCCGCAGACCAAATTCCCGCTCCAGGACATCACGCAGGTCTTCACCAAGCAGCCCGGATACGGCCAGACGCTGGAGACGGTGATCCTCGACCTCTGACACGTCCCATCCGGCAAGTGCCCCGCCATCGGGGTTCTCATCATCCTCAGGGACGTCCTCCCCCAGACCGATATCTCCCACATGCCGACTGAGCACTGCACGTGGCATGGCCAGGACTTCGATCTGTCCCTCCATGATCTCCGGGCCCGGTCGTACTGCCACTCCCGGTGAGCGCTGCAGTTCCTCCTCAATGATGGCGCTGATGTCCTCTGCCGAGTAGTCGACAAACAAGCTGAGATCGGAACGGATGCGCCCCAGGGCGGCGCGGTCAATCTGGAGCAGAGGATCACGCCGCCTGATCGTCAGATCGGCAAAGACCAGGGCGATGTCATAGCCAGCGCGATTGTCAGCCAGGGCGACCCCGTGCCGATCACAAATCCGGCCGCGTTTGGCCGGCAGCATCTCGGTCACCATGAGACTGCGTTCGGCAGCGGCAGCATAGGCTGACCCACGGATGAGCTGCAATTGGGCCAGGCGCAGGACCAGCATGGCCATGCCCAGCAGAAACAGCAGGCCCAACCACAGACCGCGCCCAATCATGGCATAACCTCAATCACCGCTGCGCGATGTTCCCAGCGAGGAGTCGCGCAGAGTCTCCAGCAAGGTGGCCATGGACCATCTGGTCTCCAGGGCCAACTGCTGACCAGCAGCCGGAACCAATGCCACATCAAGGGCCAGGTCACGACCAGGAGCGGCGGCCTGAGCAGACCCAGAGCGTTGGGCCAGGATACGGCCGACAAAGATCCGCGCCGCCACGATGGCCGCCGCACCACGGGGAGCATGCTCCTCCTCAAGGATGGTCATCATGGTCCTCGCCTCGACCTCAGCGGCAGCGGCATGTGACGCGACCACCTCGATCAGATGGCGGGGCAGACCAACCTTGACCACATGACCCCGATCATCGGCCAGGGGATAGCGATAGGACACATGGCCCGCTAACAGATCCAGGGCTCCCACCGGACGCCCGTCAACAGCGTTGAGGACTTGATCCATCGCCCGCTGTCCGCGAAGATATTCGGTGGCCAGTTGCTGTTCGGCCACCGCCCTGAGGGTCGGACCACTGCCCTGCGACCCGTGATGGGGAGGATGCCAGGCCATGGCAAAGGCTGCCCGCCGATCCAGCAGATTGAAAAAACCACGCAGGGCCGAAGCCCGTTCGCTATCAATGGTCACGGCATCATGGTCCCGTAAACGAGCCGCGAAGCGCCGCCCGAAATCCTCTATTTCACCCTGCCACTGCAGGGCCCCATGCACCTGCACCAGATCGCCATCACGGGCCACCGCTCCCAACAGACGACTGGAGCGAGATCGTTGGCGAGCAACCCACAGAGCCAGGGGACTATCCGGACGGGGACGCAGGGTCAGTCGCGGCATCACCCGATCCTCACCCTCCCGGACAATGCGCAGATCGATGCCGGCAATATGCTCGCTGCGCTCGCGTAGATCAGCGACCATGCGAGAAAACACCACGCAGTCCTGGATCCAGCCCCCAGCAACAACCCGACATGCCTGGTTGACCTGATCCTGGAAGACGCGCAGCAGATAATCCCCATCGGTCCACAAGGCGATGGGCAGCGTCTCATCGCCGCTCGCCAGACCCATCTCTGCCAAGGCCCGACACTCATCGGCGCTACGCGCCAGATACGCATAATCGTTACGCAGCAACAGGCGATATTCCCACAGACCGTCCATGGTGTTTTGACTGTAGACTATGGTTCCAGACAGTTCATTGATACGGATCATCTGCCGATCGATCAGCAATACCCTGCCGAAATCGCGCAGAAAAGCCCGACGATCCTTCACCGGAATGACAGCCACCAAGGGAGCGGGGCCCCGTCGCCAGGCGAGAAACGCCGGTCGTTCAAGATCAATGCCATCCAGCGAAGCGCTGAGCAACAATGACTCGCGCAACAGGCCACGCAGACGCTGGGCCGGATGTCCAGCCACACCGACAAGGGCATCCAGCTGGCCGAACAGCCAGGCCGGGTCATTGATCCACATCATGGCCTCAACATCATCGCGCATGACGTCTGGCATCGGGGCTCGCTGGGGCGATACCTCGTGGGCCGCCATGGCCCAGGTCAGACAGAGCACCAGGACCACGCGCCATAGGTGCCGACACCCCGGTGATGATACCATCATATCCACCACGTCTCCTCCGTTGGACTGTTCAATCATGACGACGCACAGGCTGCGTCCCTACGCTCTGTCCTATTGAGACCATGTCACGACCCATCACCGTAATGATAGATCAGGCGCCCTGAACGCGCAAGCCGCGATGCGTCATTGGACAACCCATCCGTGACAGGCGTCATGCGGGGCTTGGATCCATCATCCATGGCAATTGGGCTGTGGTGATCGTTGCCTCCGGATCTCTCACAAAGCCATGACCATAGCCACAACAGTACTCGGAGCACTGGGCCTTGGCCCAGGTGCTTACACGAGCGACGATCTTCGTGACCGATATTGGCCGGGGCGTTGCCATCATCGCCGTACCCCGGTGGCGCTCGTAGTCGCCATACATGATCACGAGTCGCGGCATCTACGATCCGTAGCACAGGTGCCCTGACGTCAATCAGGCCGGTACCTGAAAAAAACCTGGGAACCGCGCATCGGCACGCGGGCCAAGGCGCGGTGCTCGGTGATGGATGTGTGAGGGGCAGTGGTTAGTGGCGAGTCCGGGGCGATGCTTGGTCGCTATCCCTTACAGGCTCCTGGACCCCGCTCACCTGGCAGCGACGTAACCGCCCGGCTGCTTGCGGGCCAGGCGGCGCAGTTCGAGTGACAACAGGGTGGCGCTGATCGATGAGGCCGGCAGGTTGAGGGCCCGCAGGAGGTCGTCGACGCTACGCGGGGTGTCATCGAGCAGGCGGTAGATGCTGCGCTCGCGTTCGTTGAGCTGGGCCAGGCGCGGATGCTCTTCCGGACCGGGGTCGTCAACCCCGCCGCCGGCCAGGGTAGCCAGGGGCGGGACCTCCTCAAGGATGTCATCAAGGGAGGTGATCAGGGTGGCGCCATCGCGCAGCAGGGCGTTGGCACCGATATGTTCAGGGCGGTCAATGGGGCCAGGGATCACCAGCACTCCGCGCCCCAACTCACCCGCCAGGCGGGCAGTGATCAGGGCCCCGGAGCGGGCCCCGGCCTCGACCACCAGAGCGGCCAGGGACAAGGCGGCGACGATGCGGTTGCGCCGGGGGAAGGTCCCGGGGCTGGGTCGGGTGCTGAAGGGGTACTCACTGAGGACCGCGCCGGCCTCGGTCTCAACGATGCGCTCGACCAGGGGGGCGTTCTCTTGCGGATAGAGATGGCCGAAGCCGCTGCCAAGCACGGCGATGGTGCGCCCCTTGGCGGCCAGGGCCGCCTCATGGGCCACGGTGTCGATGCCCCGGGCCAGGCCCGAGACCACCGTCGCCCCGACCCGAGCCAGGCCCAGGGCCAGACGCCGAGCCTGACGATGGCCATAGGCCGAGGGCCGCCGGGGACCGACCACGGCCACGGCCAAGCGATCACGCGCCGCGATGGCTCCGCGCAGCCACAAGGCCGGCGGCGGGTCATGGAGCTGACGCAGGACCTCAGGGTAGACGGGGTCGGCCAGGGTGATGATCTGGACCCCGGCCTGGTGGCAGCGGGCCCGCTCTTCCACCACCGCCGCCGCCCCGGCCGGATCGACGATCTGCCGGGCCTTGTCGGCACCGATACCGTCGATCCGCTGCAGGTCGTGCATGCTCCAGTCGAAGAGGGCTGCCGGACTGGGAGCCGCAGTCAGCAGGCGCTGGATCAGGATCGGCCCCAGGCCGGGGATCAGGGCCAGGCGGAGATAGGCATCGGCCTCGTTCATGGATGACCATCCGCCTCGATGGCGGCGGCGAAGCCGGCCCGGATCGCCTCCGGGTCGGGATCGGTCACCAGGCAGACCCGACCGAGGCCCTGAGGCAGGATGAAGCGGACGCTGCCCTGGCGGTTCTTCTTGTCGAGGGCACAGGCCGCCACCAGGGCGCTGATCTCAGCTGCCGGATCGGCCACCCGGTGCTGGCATGGCAGACCGTAGGCCGCCAGCAGGGCAGCCTGGCGGGAGCCCAGATCGGGGTCGTCCAGCAGGCCGAGCCGGGCGGCAGCGGTCACGGCCATGGCCATGCCGATGGCCACCGCCTCGCCATGCAGATAGCGCCGGTAGGCGGTGACCCGCTCCAAGGCGTGGCCAAAGGTGTGACCATAGTTGAGGTGGGCCCTGACCCCCTGCTCGCGTTCATCACCAACCACATACCAGGCCTTGCTGGCGCAGCTCTCGGCCACGGCATGGGCCAGGGCCTCCGGATCGCGAGCCATCAGGGCCTGATGATGGGCCTCCTGCCAGGCGAAGAAGGCGGCCTCACGGATGACCCCGTACTTGGCCACCTCGGCCAGGCCGGCGCGGAATTCACGGTCATCCATGGTCGCCAGCCAGGTCGGGTCGATGAGCACCAGCGAGGGCTGCCAGAAGGCCCCGATGAGGTTCTTGCCGGCCGCCAGGTTGACGCCGGTCTTGCCGCCGACCGCCGAATCGACCATCGCCAGCAGGCTGGTCGGGATCTGGACCAGGGGCAGGCCGCGCATCCAGGTGGCGGCGATGAACCCGGCGATGTCACCGCTAACCCCGCCGCCGAAGGCGATGACCATGCCGCCCCGGTCAAGACCGGCATCGGCGCAGGCCTGCCACAGTTGCTGACAGGTGTCGATATGCTTGGACGGTTCACCGGCAGGAAAGGTAGCCAGGCGGGCGCTGATGCCGGCGACGGCCAGGCTGGCCAGCAGTTCCTCGGCATAGAGACCAGCCACGGTGGCATCGGCGATGACCAGGGCCGGACGGGCCCCCAGCCGCTCGGCGATCAGGGCGCCGATCTGCGGGCGGCAGCCGGGGGCGATGCGGATGGGGTAGGCGCGGCCTCCGGCGAGGTCGACGTCGATGATGCGTTCCACGATCGGCCTCCTGCCGCCCGGGCGTAGCGCAGACGCTCGGCCACCACGCCGTCAATCAGTTGTTGGCGACGGACGAGATCGCCATGCAGCCCGCCCCTGGTCAGCAGGACACTGACCAACGCGACGCGGTCAAGATTCTCCTGATGAACCAGGGGAGTCAACAGGCGACGATCATCATCGGCCGCAGCCGAGGTCAGACGCACAGAACCGTCTTCCTCATAGGCCACCACCCCACGCGCCAGACCTTGACGCAGCAGAGGCCAGCGTCGGCGACGGTCGGCGATCAGATTGGGATGCTCAAAGCGGTCTGTGCTATAACGATGCCCTTGGGCCCAACTGGCGATGCGCATCAGATCCGGCGAGCCATCAGGCCGCAGCAGCTCCAGCGGATCAACCGGCAGGCCGTGCGCCGCCTCCTCGACATAGATCACGACCATGTCGATCTCAGCAGGCCGCAGACCCTGCGCTTGCCGCATACAGGCCGACAGCGCCCAAGCCGTCATGAGCACAACCACTGTCCAGCGCTTGGTCCGGGCCATCATGGGAGCGTCACGACTGGCGTTTGCCAGCCGTCCGACAGGATTCCAGCCACGCCAGCATCTCGGTGACCGAAAACGGCTTGCGGAAGGTCTGCAGACCCATGGCCTGGACCTGCTCCTCCATGCTGGCCGTCCAGAAACCGGAGATCATGGCCCCATAATCAATACCGTGCCCAGCCAACTGGGCACTCCACATGAAATCCACACCATTGATATCCGGCATCCGCACATCAGCGATGACCAGATCGACACAATCATCACGATTGTCCCAGCGCACCGTCCCACCTGAGCACATGGGGCTGGCCGCCGGACTCTCATAGCCGTGGGCCTCCCAACCGGCTTCTTCACACAGGTCGACCAAGAGGTCACGGATGGTCTGATCGTCATCAAAGATGAAGGCGCGATAGCGCAGTTCCATGGTGACTCCATCTCCTGTACAATGACCGCCAGCAACGCTGCTTCACCCGACCCACTCATGCCGGGTATCGTATCGGATACGATCAGTCCTCCACTATTCAGACCCCTTTGGGACCTCAGCGGCTCCGTGATTCGCAGGTCATCCTAACAATCACAAGCAATCATACAAGATCGGCTTGGCATCCTGCCGGGTAACACCGACTGAACCCGCCGCGGGCTTGCTGCCGGCTCGTCTGAGCCGATGGCCTGGACCTGCGGGCAGTGGCGGGCGAAGACTCTTGCGACGGGCATGGGCCAGGATGGCAGCGCCATCGCCGTATTGTGTTTGCAGCCATCATCGCCATACATGATCACGAGGCGCGGCATCGACGATCCGTAGCACAGGTGCCCTGTCGCCGATCAGGCTGGTGATTGAAGAAAGCCCGGCAGCCGCGCAGAGGCACGCGGGCCAAGGCCCGGTGCTCCGTGGTGGTTTTGTGATAGGCGATGGGTATTGGCGAGTCCGGGG
>SLQH01000481.1 GCA_007131555.1 Planctomycetota bacterium
ATCGATCCCAAGGCCATTGCCGAGGCCTGCTGCCGCCAGAACTGGACCCGCAAGGCAGCCATGGTGATGGTGTGGACAGTCGTACCCTATCGCAGCGAGTGGCGCTACGCCGATGCCGCCCACAAGGCCATCGCCATCGACATCGGCCATGTGGCCCAGAACCTGTACCTCGCCTGCGAGGCCTGTGACCTGGCCACCTGTACCATCGCCGCCTTCGATCCCGACGCCCTCGATGACCTACTGGAGATTGACGGTCGCGACGAGTTCTCCATCTATCTGGCCCCCATCGGACACCGGGCCTGAAACACGCTGTCGGCAAACCGGATACCCGTCGACACTTGCCTGGAAGCGCTTCCAGTGCAGGCTACAATCATGCCCGCAGATGTGACCAT
This sequence comes from Planctomycetota bacterium, assembly GCA_007131555.1. Lineage (GTDB taxonomy): Bacteria > Planctomycetota > UBA11346 > UBA11346 > UBA11346 > SLQH01. Next base: position 393 of record SLQH01000481.1, read on the forward strand.
CTATGCCGTGGCCGACCTGGCTGGAGTTGGCATCGCCACTGTCAGCCGGGTCATCAACGGCAGTCCTCAGGTCAGCCCCCAGACCCGAGGCCGAGTCCGGCAGGCCATCGCCGATCTGGGCTACCGTCCCAACCGGGCCGCCTGTCACCTGGCTGGCGGCCGGACCAGGCAGGCCCGCATCGCCGTACTGCTGCCCTTCTTCAGCGCCCACTTCTATTTTAGTGTGACCAAGGCCCTGGCCCACGAACTGGCCGGATCACCTGCCGATCTGGCCCTCTACGACATCCGGGATCGCAGCGACAAGAACCGGGTCCTCGATCGTCTGCTGGCCGAACGGGCCTGTGACGGTCTGGTGTTGGTCGGGTGCAGCATCGGCGATCAGCGTTGTGACCAGTTGGAGCGTCTCGGCCTGCCGGCTGTGCTGATCGACCGCCGGCACCCCCGTCTGCCCTGGGTGACCATCGACAACGCCCGGGGTGGTCGGCTGATGGCTGAGCATCTGCGCACCTGTGGCGCCCGCCGTCCCGGCATCATCGCCGGACCCGACCGGGCCGTGGCCCTGGCCGACCGGGCCGCCGCCCTTGACGCGACCCTGGGCGGGGCACCGCGTGAGACCGCTGCCGCCCTGGAGTCGGCCGCCGGAGCCGTGGCGACCCGCGAACTGCTGGAACGGCATCCCGACCTCGACGCCCTGGCCTGTGTCAACGATGCCCTGGCTGTTGGCGCCCTGGAGGCCCTGCGCAGCATCGGCCGCCGGGTGCCGGATGAGGTCCAGGTCATCGGCTTCGATGACCAGCCGTTCATGGACTTCATCGGCCTGACCACCATCCGCCAGCCGATGGCGACCTTCGGCCACTGGGCCGGCCGCAGCATCCTGACCATGATCACCAGGCCCGGCCAGCGCCCCGACGACCGCCTGCTACCCATCCATCTGGTTCCCCGCCACACCACCCGCACCCCCCAGGAGCACTCCCCATGACCAGCCCCGACATCCGTATCGGCACCCTCATCAACGGCAACGATGCGACCGGATCCTATCTGCGTCAGATCCTGCCCCATGGTTTCGAGTCCTTCGAACTCTGCTTCGGCTGGGGGACGGATTGCCGCAACTGGGACCTCGACCGGCTGGCAGCAGATATCGCCGCCGCCCTCGACGGCCACGATGCCGTGATCTCGACCGTCGGCTTCTACGGCAACCCCCTGCTCGACGACACCGACGGTGAGGTGGCCCGCACCAGCATCGCCACCCTGATCGACCGGGCCGCCGACTTCGGCGCCACCTGCCTCTGCGGCTTCACCGGAGCTCTGAGCGACCGCTCACTGCCCGACAACCGTGAGCGCTTCATCGAGGTCTGGCGGCCCCTGGCCGAACGGGCCGGGGAACGTGGCATCAGCATCGGTTTCGAGAATTGCAGCATGGGCGGCAGTTGGAAGACCCCCCGCTACAACCTGGCCATCTGTCCCCGGGCCTGGGAGATCCTGTTCGAAGCCATCCCCCTCTCCAACCTGGGCCTGGAATGGGAGCCCTGCCACCAGATGGTCCAACTGGCCGACCCCATGCCCCAACTGCGCGAGTGGGTGTCACGCATCGTCCATGTCCACGGCAAGGACGCCTCCGTACACTGGGACGTGGTCACACGCCACGGCATCCACAGCGGCCTGCCCTATGCGTATCATCGCACCCCCGGCTTCGGTGACAGCAACTGGACCGACATCATCAGCGCCCTGCGCAGCGGCGGCTTCAAGGGCTCGATCGACATCGAGGGCTGGCATGACCCGGTCTATCGGGGCGAACTGGAGATGACCGGACAGGTCCACGGCCTACGCTACCTGCAAGGCTGCCGGGGCAGCTTCGTCGCCAATCCGGTTGAAGAGTAGCGGCGGCCTGAAGCCGCTACCATCAGGCTGGCGCTTGCGCCACCGCCTCGGCCCGGTCGCGGTACATCTGGCGGAACAGCAGCCAGGGGTCGAGCCAGACCGGCTGGTCGCTGCCTGGTTCGATGATCGCCCACTTGAAATGGCTGTGCTCGTGGCTGCCGGTCAGGACCCCGGCGCTGATGGCGTAGGGGAATCCGGCAGGGATCGGGGCGTCGAGCGGGCGCAGCAGACGGATGAGGTGATGGCTCTGCAACTGCCAGGTGCTGCCGTCCTCCCAGTCGTGGAAGCCACGCCAGCGGTTGTTGTTGTCGCCCCGGTCGCGATGGGCGAACCAGGCGTGGCGATCGATCGCCAGCGGGGTCCACAGGGTGGTGCCGGCAGGATGGTTGATGTCCAGACCGCCATGGGCATCGGCCCCGAAATAGGGGCCCAGCCAGCAGTCCTGGCCATCGTAGCAGTCCCGTTCGATGCGCAGGCCGTCAGCGGGCAGGGGACACCAGGGGTGGAGCAGGGTCGGGCAGATCCGGCAGCGGGCGTCATGGACGGCGAAGACCGCATCATGCCGGGGGGCACAGCCGCCATGGTTGTCGTTGAGGAACCGGAACAGGTCGGCGCAGACATCAAACCACAGCCACAGGTCGCCGATGACGTAGGGCTCGGCGAAGCTGCGCTGGTTGCCGATCCAGCGCACCACCTCGACATGGTCGCCATCGATGCGCAGGTTGGCGTGCATGCGCAGGACGCTGTGGGCTCCCGGATGGCCCTGGAGCGGGGTGGTCCGCTCCAGGGTGCTGCTGTGGATGCAGGCCTTGGTCGAGACCAGCTCGATGCGGGTCGTCCGACCATCGGCCAGGACCAGCTCGACACTGTCGCCATGGTCCAGTTCCAGGGCCTGAAGGGTGGAACGGATCCGACGTTCGTGATGAGCCATCAGTCTCCCCTGTGAGATCAGGCCACCGCCGTCTGGGCGGCACTGACGATGCCCTGGGGGCCGATGCCGTAGCGGTCGTACAGTTCCAGGGCCATGTAGGCGCTCTGGCCGAAATGGCCGGGGACGCCAAGGATGCGCGGCCGGCAAGCCACGCCCTGGTCGGCCAGGGTGGCGACCAGGATGCTGCCGGCCCCGCCCAGGCGCTGGTGGTCCTCGACCGTGATCAGGCGGCCGTCACAGCGGGCCAGGGCGGCGGCATGGGTGGCGACATCGGGATGGTTGGGGGTGGCGTTCTGGAGGACGATGGCCCCGATGCCCTGCCCGGCCAGGGTCTGGGCGGCGGCCAGGGCGAAGTGGGCCATGTAGCCCACGGCGCTGATCACCACGCTACGCGGGTGGTCGGCGCTGGTGTCGACCAGGGTCATGGCCGTGCCCCAGGCGTAGTCCTGGCCTTCAGGACGAATGGTCACCGGGAAGTTCTCGCGGCCGCAGAAGAACAGGACCGAATCCGGCAGTTCGCCGGCCAGACGCTGCTCGGCAAAGCGGCGGATGGCGGTCTCCATGGCCCACTCGGCCTCCTCGGCGGTGGCCGGGCAGTAGTGGCTCAGGTGGGGGATGGCGGCGGTGGCGGCGATGTAGTACAGGCCCTGATGCGAGGCCCCGTCGGCAGCATCCTGGAAGCCGCAATGGCTGAACACCGCCAGCACCGGGGCCTGGCTGAGGGAGGCCATGCACAGGGGCAGGTTGCCCTTGGTGACCCCGAACTGGACGAAGGTGTCGGCCACCGGGACGAAGCCCTGCTTGGAGAAGCCGGCCGCCACTGACACCATGTTGGCCTCGGCGATGCCGACATCGATGCTGAACTGGGGATAGGCGGCGGTGAACGGCGCCACGCCGGTGGAACCGGCCAGGTCGGCACTGATGGCCACCACCGGCAAGCCCTCATCGGCACAACGCTGCATGGCCTTGGGGAAGCCGGCCTGGACCTTGTCCTTCTTGACCGCTCCGGGTGCGGCCGGTTTGGCAGCGGCGGCCTTGGCAGCGGCCTCGGCCTCCAGTTCCTTGATCCAGTCGTCGAACAGGGGATCGGTGATCGGACCGCCGTTGATCTCCTCGGCGAAGGCCCGCACCTGGCTGCCATCCTTGAGCGGATAGCCATGGCCGCCGGAGGACGACTGCTCGGTGCTCTTGACCCCGTAGCCCTTGACGGTCTTGACCCACAGGGCCACCGGCCGCCCCTCACGAGCGGCGGCGACCGCCGTCTCCAGGGCCGTGAACAGGGCCTGGACATCATGGCCGTCAGCCACCGGCACCACCTGCCAGCCGAGATCGTCCAGGGCGGCGAAACTCGGTTGCATAGTGAAGGACTGCTCGTCGATGCGGCCCGAGAGCTTGGTGTTGTTGTCGCTGATCACCAGGACGAAGGGGTTGATCATGGCCTTGGCGGCAAAGCCGGGGATGGCAGCCACGGCCTCCTTGGCCTCGCCTTCCATCATCGCCCCGTCGCTGATCACGCACAGGCTGACCCGGTCATTGCCGGCCACCCGGTCGGCCATGGCCATGCCCTGGGCGATCGGCAGGCCGCTGCCCAGAGGACCATTGGAGACGCAGATGCCCTCGGGGAAGAGATGGCCCTCGCCATGACCGCTGAGCTTGCTGCTGATCGAGCGGAAGCCCTTGAGGTCGGCAAAGTCCAGCCCAGCGTAGCCATAGTTGGCCTTGAGGGCATAGAGGCCGTTTTCGGCGTGACCGGCATCGTTGACGAAGTTGAAGGCCTGACGCCAGTCGGGCACGGCGAACAGCAGGCCGTGGATGGCGGCCATCATGTCGGCATAGGCGGCGGGGCCGCCCCAGTGGCAGGCGGCACCACCGTGAACGGCGTTCATGTCCATCAAGGCCACCGCCAGGCGGGTGATCCGAGGATCGGCCACGGTGATGCTCTGGCCATCTTGGGCCTTCACGGTCACGCCGTAGCGCGGGGCACCCGCCGGATTGCCGGCCAACACTGTTGGGTAGGCCAGACCAGGACGATGGCGATGCTGGGGATCAACGGCAGCGGCTTGCGGGGCTTCGGCTCCCATGGACAGACTCCTTGCAGGGATTGCGGGACACGATGACCGCTCCACACACGACAGACGAACGGTCTTGGCGAGCCACTATGGCGGACCTGATCGGCAGGCAAGCGTGCATCGCCAGGCCCGACATCAGTCACTCGCCGGTTGACTGTCACAACCTGCTTTCTAACATGCTTAAAACAGTGATTCTTGCAGTGCTGTACCGAATTCAGTCGAGGAGCCTAGCGTGACCGATACCATCGAATCATTCGTCTCCCGCCTGCGCAGCGAAGGCGTCGACGCCGGCCAGGCCGAAGCCGAACGGCTGATCGCCAGCGCCAAGGACCAGGCCAAGGAGATCTTGGCCAAGGCCACGCAAGAAGCCGAATCGATCCGCACCGCCGCCACTGATGAGGCGCAACAGACCCTGACCAAGGCCAAGGCCGATCTTGATCTGGCCGTGCGCGACACCATCGCTCGGTTGCGGGCCCACCTGGGAGCGATCCTGGGTGATCTGCTGACCAAGGGCAGCGATCAGACCCTGGGCGATGCCACGGTCCTGGCTGAAGCCGTCACTGCCATCATCAGTGCCCATGCCACGGCGGCAGCCGAAGGGCGGATGACGGTCACCGTCCCCGAGGCCCTGCACCAGAAGGTGGCCAGCGCAGCCATGGCCTCCCTGGCCAAGTCGGTGGCCGATGGTGCCCTCAGCGAAAGCCTGATCAGCGGTGGCCTGAGCCACAACGGCTTCGCCTACCGGGTCGATGGGGCCACGGTCGAGGTCGACGCCGCCTCGGTGGTCGAACACCTGCGCGACATGGTCAACCCGATGTTGCGCGAGGCCCTTGACCGCGCCTCCTGATCCACGCCATCCCCCTCCATCTTCCATCAAGGCATCCATGACCTCCACCGTGACCCCCTACCTGCTCACCGCCCTGCCGCCCGTCAGCCGACGGACCGAGCCGCCGGTATTGAGCGTGGCCGAGTTCCGGGCCATGATCCCGGCCGGGGCCCTGGCCACACTGGTGGATGCCGTGCTGACCGCCGATGATCTACGCCTGTGGCCGGGTCTGGTTGCCGACGCCAGCGATCAGCCGCCACCTGTAGTCCTGGAGCCGGCCGTGATGCGCGGCGAAAGCAGCGCCGATCAGGCTCTCGGGGAGTGGCCCCGGGCTGAAGGCGACGAGCGTCTGCTCGGCTAC
>SLQH01000321.1 GCA_007131555.1 Planctomycetota bacterium
CCTCAACCCGCGGCGCAACCACGCCGACCGCGACAGCCAACGTCCATCGCGCCGCGGCTTGAAGCAACGCTAGTCATTTATCACAAAGCCATGATCATAGCCGCAACAGTACTCGGAGCACCGGGCCTTGGCCCGCGTGCATTGGCGGGCCAAGATCCTTGAGACCGATATAGGCCGGGGCGTCGCCACCACCGTTGTGCCCCGCTTGCGTTCTGTGTCGTCACCCATGATCACGAGTCGCGGTGTCTGCGATCCGTAGCCCGGCTGCCCTGCCGCCGGTAAGGCTGGCATATGGCGAACGCATGGCTGCCACACATAGGCACGCGGGCCAGGGCTCGGTGCTTTGTGATGGGCGGTGGCGACTGGCGAGTCCGGAGGCCGTAAAGGCCAAGCCAGGCGACGTGTCAGTCTATTTCTTACAGGCCCCTAGTGACCGACCTGGCCGATGATCTCACGCTCGGCCTGGAGCCAGTAGCGCAGTTCCTGACCCGGCTGGAAACCGTCCTGTTCGGCAATGAAATAGGCCCGCTCGCAGATCATCCGGTAGCGGTCGCCGGCGGTCACGGTCTTCTTGGCAGCCGTCGCCTTCTTGACGGCAGTAGGCTTTTTAGGAGCAGTTGTCTTCTTGGGCGCGGCGGCCTCCTTCTTGGCTGCAGGCTTCTTGGCGGTGGAGGAGGATTTCTTTGCCGGGGTGGCCATGACGGACTCCTGTGGTTGTTACCAGTATTGGAGTCCTATGTCGTGATGCAAGGCTGGGTTGGTGCTGGGCAGGCAGCATCCGCACACGAAGTTGCGCGGTCCGGCCGGGTATTGAACCAGCCGTCGGTCCGCAGGCAGATGCGCACCAGCAGCAGCATCAGCGGCACCTCGATCAGGACCCCGACCACGGTGGCCAGGGCGGCTCCGGAGTTGAGTCCGAAGAGCATGGCGGCGGTGGCGATGGCCACCTCGAAGTGGTTTGAGGCCCCGATCATGGCTGCTGGGGCGGCATCCTGGTAGCGCAGGCGCAACAGCCTGGCCAGGCCGTAGCCGAGGGCGAAGATGGTCAGGGTCTGGATGGTCAGGGGGATGGCGATCCACAGGATGGTGAGGGGGTTGGCGACGATCACATCGCCCTTGAAGCTGAACAGCAGGACCAGGGTCAGGAGCAGGGCGGAGATGGTGATCGGGGTCAGGATCGGCAGGAAGCGCTGACGGAACCACTCTTCGCCCTTGGCGCGGATGATCAGGCTGCGCGACAGCCAGCCGGTGATCAGGGGCAGGGCCACGTAGACCGCCACTGACAACAGCATGGCCTGCCACGGCACCGGCATGCTGCCGATGCCCAGCAGGAAACCACCCAGCAGGCCGTAGAGCACCAGCATGGTGAGGCTGTTGATGGCCACCATGACCAGGGTCAAGCCATCGTTGCCACGGGCCAGATAGCTCCACACCAGGACCATCGCCGTGCAAGGGGCGATGCCCAGCAGGATGCAGCCGGCCAGATAGCTGCGCCACAAGGGGATGGCCAGCCGCAGGCCTCCCTCATGCATGACCACCACCCCATCGCTGCCGTAGCGGTCTCCCTCGGCCAGGTCCAGTCCCAGGGGAAGCCGGACGTAGTCCAGGGCGTCCTCGCCGATGAATCCCCGCAGCAGGAAGCCCAGGAACAGGACCGCGAAGCCGTACATGGTGAAGGGCTTGATCAGCCAGTTGATGGCCAGGGTCAGGAGGACCGGCTTGCCGCTGCGACCGGCTCTGACCACCGCCGCGAAGTCGATCTTGACCATGATCGGATACATCATCAGGAACAGGCAGATGGCGATCGGGATGGAGATCACCGGGGCCTCGTTGACGGTGATCGCCCAGCCGTCCAGGGTCTGGGCGAACTGCGGCGCCAGTCGCCCCAAGGTGATGCCGGCGATGATGCACAGGAGCACCCACAGGCTCAGGTAGCGTTCGAACGCGCTCTTCATGATGCGCGATTCGCAGGCCAGGTTGTTCACGGTGTTCTCCTATCGTTGATCTACGATATTACAAGCTGGCGATCAGCATCTTGAGATGCTTCATCCGGGGCCGATCGATGCAGTAGCAGACCCGCGGTCCGGCGATGGTCCCCCGGATCAGGCCGGCCTCCTTGAGGTGCTTGAGGTGCTGCGACACGGTCGACTGGGCCAGCGGCAGATGATGAGCGATATCGCCGCAAATACAGCTCTCTTGCGCGTCAAGCAGGCGGAGGATGGCGATCCGGGCGGGATGGCCGAGGGCCTTGGCCAGCCGGGCCAGTTCCTGGTCCTGGTGGTGATCGACGGCGGGCGCGAGGTCGCCGGGTGGACAGCAGTCAGGGGGATCGCAGGGTTGGTTGCTCATCGTAAAATTACGATATAGCGCTGAGGGCGTAGTCAAGGCCCGATCCGCATCTTTGCCCGCGTGGCGCGGCTTCAGGGCACCTCGATAAACCTCAATCCGGCTGTAGGCTTTCGGCTGGAGGCTATAGGGTTGCTGTACAAGGCGATACAGACAGATTTGGATCTTCACCCAGAAGGTGAATCCTTTCTGTCTGCGTATATCCGCTTGTAGAGCACATCTAATGCCAAAAGTCCATAGCCTAACTACCATTTCTAGCATTACCGGGTGCGCGTAGCGCGCCAGCCGATTTCAGAGGTTTTTCGAGGTGCCCTTCAGCCCTGGCCGCTCATGCGACGGAAGCAGCGGGGGCTGGCTTTGAGGTGGCGGGTGAACAGGCGGGTCAGTTGACCGCGATCGGTGAAACCGGACTGGGCGGCGATGGCGGCGATGGGCAGGGCGGTGGTGCGCAGCAGTTCGACGGCACAGCGCAGGCGCAGGTCGATGATCAGGGCCATCGGGGTGCGGTTGAAGGCGGTCTTGAACCGACGGTGGAAGTGCCCGGACGAACACCCGGCGCGGGTGGCCAGGTCGGTGATCGACATGGGCTCGCGGAAGTGGCGGTGGATGTCATCCCAGGCGGCCAGGAGGTCGGCGTCGACACAGGTCGGCCGGTCATCGGGGATCAGCTCCTGGGCCAGGTGGACCAGGACCGTGGCTACGGCCAGGTGCATCGCTGGCTCGGCGCCATTGCCGGCGCTGCGGTGGATCTGGTCGATCACCGCCTGCAGGGCGTCGGCCATGGCCCTGGTGGCCGGAGCGGACAGGCGACTGATGCTCGGCAGGGTGACCTGGCGATGACCAAGCCAGGCGGCGAGATAGTCGCTCCAGCCGTAGTGCGACGGGGCCTCGTCCAGGCTGAAGGTGAGGCTGCGGTAGCGGGTCGGACTGCGGGCCACCGGTCCAAAACGATGGGGATGGTCAGGGTCGACCAGGACCAGGGTTCCAGGGCCGGCCGGATGGCGGCGACCATCGAGGACGAAGGCGCCGTCACCATGGGTGTAGAGGACCAGATGGAAGACGGCATGGCTATGACAACGACCGCCTCCTGGTGACGGCCCCTGACCGGGATGATGCTCATCGCTGGCCAGATGCAGGCGCACCGCCAGACTGCGCCCGTCAACGACCACGCCCAGGATCGTCGGAACCGGTCCACGGTGATGGGTGATGACGGCATGCATTCCTACAGGCTGCCCGTCCTTCAGCTTTCCCGGTCGGCGCTGCTGCGCAACTCGTAGAGGAGGTCGAGGGCCTGGCGGGGGCTCAGGGCGTCGGGGTCGAGGCCGCGCAGGCGTTGCAGGGTCGGGCTCTGTTCGGGGGTGAAGAGCATATGCTGGACCGGTTCGGCGGCCCGGCTGCGGGCCCGGGGGCGTTCGCGGGCCGTCAGATCGACGTTGAGCTTCTCCAGGGTGTCGAGGACCTCGCTGGCCCGGCGGACCACTGACGGCGGCACCCCGGCCAGACGGGCGACGTGGATGCCGTAGCTGCGGGTGGCGGCGCCGGGGACGATGGCGTGCAGGAAGGTGACGTCGTCGTCCTCCTCGGCCACGGCCACGGTGAGGTTGCGGATGCCGGGGCGGTCGGTCGCCAGATCGATCAGTTCGTGGTAGTGGGTGGCGAACAGGCAGCGGCAGCCGATCCGGGCGTGGAGGTGTTCGGTGATGGCCCAGGCCAGCGACACCCCGTCGAAGGTGCTGGTGCCGCGCCCGACCTCATCCAGGATCACCAGGCTGCGGCGCGAGGCGTGGTTGAGGATGTTGGCGGTCTCGGCCATCTCGACCATGAAGGTCGACATGTTGCGGGCCAGTTCATCACCGGCCCCGACCCGGGTGAACAGGCGGTCGACGGTGCCGATGCGGGCCTGGCGGGCGGGCACAAAGCTACCGGCCTGGGCCAGGATCACGGCCAGGGCGACCTGGCGGATGTAGGTCGACTTGCCCGACATGTTGGGGCCGGTGATCACCGCTAGGCGGCCGGGGCCGTCGGTCTCGCGCCCCGGCTCGGCATCAAGCAGGGTGTCGTTGGCGACGAAGGCGCCCTCGCCCAGCACCTCCTCCACCACCGGGTGGCGGGCCTGGTCCAGCTCCAGGGCCAGGGAGTCGTCGATCTGGGGTCGTACCCAGCCGCGCAGGCGGGCGGTCTGGGCCAGGCCGGCGGTCACATCGATCGCCGCCAGTGAGCGGGCGCAGTGCTGGATCCGGGCGATGTGCTCCTGGGTGGCCTCGCGCAGGCTGCGGAAGATCCGCCCCTCGATGGTTCGGATGCGCTCCTCGGCCCCCAGGGCCTTCTCCTCGAATTCCTTGAGTTCCGGGGTGATGTAGCGTTCGGCGTTGACCAGGGTCTGCTTGCGGATGAAGTGGTCGGGAATCCGGGTGTCGTGGGTCTTGGTGACCTCCAGATAATAGCCGAAGACCTTGTTGTAGCCGACCTTGATCCGGGGGATGCCGGAGCGCTCGGCCTCCTGACGCTGGTAGTCGGCCAGCCACTGGTGGGCCCCGGTGCGCAAGTGCCGCAGCTCGTCCAGGTCGGAATCGATGCCGTCCCGGATCATGCCGCCCTCGCCGATGTGCAGGGGCGGTTCGTCGACCAGGGTGGCGATGATGCGCTCGACCATCTGCGGACAGGGGTCGAGGTCCTCGGCCCAGGTGGCCAGCAGGGGGGGGAGGTCCGGGCAGTTGCGCAGGCGCCCCTGGATGGCTCCGGCGGCCCGCAGGGTGGCCGCCAGGTGGACCAGATCGCGCCCGTGGCAGCGTTCAGTGGCCACCCGGGTCAGCAGGCGTTCGAGATCGTAGACCTCGCTCAGGGCTTCCCGCAGATCGTCGCGCAGGGCGTCGTTCTCGACCAGGGCGGTCACCGCGCCATGGCGGGCGCTGATCGCCGTCACCTGGGCCAGGGGTCGGGCCAGCCACTCGCCCAGCAGCCGGGCTCCGGGTGCCGTACGGGTGCGGTCGACCGCCGCCAGCAGGCTATGCCGGCGGGTCTGGTCCTGCTGGTTGCGCAGGATCTCCAGATTGCGTCGACAGGCCCCATCGATGATCAGATAGGCTCCGCGATGCAGGCGGGTTAGGGAGGTGATGTGGTTCAGGGGGCGCAGGGCCTGTTGTTCGCTATAGCGCAGGACGGCCCCGGCGGCGGCGCAAAGATGGTCTTCATCAGCCCCGATGCCATAGCCCTCCAGGCTGGTCACATGCAGGCGTTCGTGCAGCCAGTGCCGGTTGTCGGCCCCCCGCCAGGCATAGGCCGGCAGGGCCCCGATGGGCGGCGGCGGGCCATCCCCCAGCCGACCCAGGTGCTCGGCCAGGTCCTCCTCCTGGGTCAGGATCTCGGGCAGCACCAGTTCGACCGGGGCCAGACGGGCCAGCACATGCCCCAGCTCGCGGCTGCCATCGGCCTCCTCGACCTGGAAATGGCCGGTCGAGCAGTCGATCGCCGCCACCCCGATCAGGCCGTCCAGGGCGGTGATGGCCACCAATAGATTGGCTGCCGTCTCGCCCAGGGCCTGCTCATCCAAGAGGGTGCCAGGAGTGATGATTCGGGTCAAGCCCCGCTCGACCAGGCCCTTGGCCTGGGCCGGATCCTCCAACTGATCCATGATCGCCACCTTGCGCCCGGCTGCCAGGAGCTTGGGCAGATGCCCTTCCAGGCTGTGCCAGGGCACCCCGGCCATGGCGATCGGCTGGGGATCATCCTTGTTGCGCGAGGTCAGGGTCACACCGAGGATCCGGGCCGCCTCCTTGGCGTCATCCAGGAAGATCTCGTAGAAATCGCCCATGCGCATGAACACCAGACAATCCGGATGCTCAGCCTTGGCCCCCAGATACTGCCGCATCATCGGCGTCGCCATCGGATCGTTCCTGGCCATGGCCGCAGGTGTAGCAGCAGGCCAGGCAGCGACAATCGGCAACCGGGTGCCCATAGGGCCACCAACCACAACCTGCGACGATCGGCCATTGTCGGCACCCCATGCCCGTTCCCGGGACCGCCGGTTTCCAACCG
>SLQH01000223.1 GCA_007131555.1 Planctomycetota bacterium
AGGCGCTGACCTGACTCATGCCGACCCCATGTCCGCGACCGTAGCTGATGATCTCAAATCCATAGAAATTGTCATCACGATACAGTTCGCGCGGGCTGTCATCAGCCCATCTCAACGAAGGAATCTTGTCGCTGCCGATGATCTGCTGAAATTGCTCGGCGGCGATCGTCAATGGTTCCGGATTGTGCAGCAATGATATGGTGACCTGGGTGACCCGTGAGGCATGGGCATCGCGACGTGCCCGCAGGGTGCCGGGAAAATCATCGGTGACCCGCTGGCTGCGCAGGATGCTTCGCAATTCACCACGGTCGAAGGACGTTGTCGTGCGCCAGTGGCTGTCGGTAAGCCCCAAGACTTCGGCTCCTGTCTGGCACCAGGGATCATCAATGGGGATGATCACGTTGCTGAGACTGCGACCAGAGGTCGTGCGCAGGTTGTGGCCGAGGGCTGATAACGGTGCTGTGCGACCGCCAGACGACGGGTGGAAGGGGGGTGCAAAGGGGGCCTGATAGGCGGTCAGCAGCAGGCCGCGGGTGTCATGAGCGGCCCAAGTGATACGACGTTCCCTGCTGACCTCGCCGCGATAGCTGGGGGCGTCAGCGCCATCCTGCATATCATAGATCAGCAGACCGTCGAGGGCTCGCGTAGGACGTTGATGGTGACTGAAGGCCTGAGAGCGCAGTATGATGGCCTGGGCATGGAGGGCTCCTGGTGGATAGCCTCCATGCATCTCGTTGGCCAGGGTGGCGGCGGTGTAGGCCTCTATGGGCAGGGCGTTGATGACGTGCAGCCAGCCTCCTCGCTCGACCACGGCATGGAGGGTTCCCCGATAGGAGCGGCCATTGATGGTGAAGAGGGGCAGACGGTTGGCAGCCTCGACGTAGGGTCGATCAATGATGTCATCAAGTGGTGTCTCTGTGCGTGGCGCCAAACTCAGTCGCATGGTATGCGTGGTGCGAGTCTGCCAACGTTCCTGCACGGATCCGCTGAGGCTGATGGAAATGGTGCCTACCGGATCCGGGGTCAGGGTGAGCAATCCGCCGGCGGGGACCAATCGGTCGACCTCAAGCGGATCATCAGGGCTGATGAGTCGGGCATCCTGCAGGACCTGGATGTCGATCTCCCGGTGCCTGGGAGCATTGCGTTCCCGATCGGTGAGCAGAATGCGAACCCCTGGATCGAAGCCCTTCTGCGGACTGACCAGCAGATCTGGACGTTCCTGGCGTATGGTTGCCAACAGGGTATAGATGCACCACAGGGGCAGGCCGATCAGCAACAGGGTGCGCAGTATGCGCATGACGATACTGACATGTGCCATGTTGGCATCCTAGCGTCTTGGCGTCTGGACCCAAGTGGACAGTGCCGACAGGGACGGGGTCGTTCGTTTGGTCTGTTATCGACCCCAAACCGGCTGAGCAGCCCGTAAGGAATAGACAGACACGTCACATGGCTGGGCTTATTCGGCTGCGGACTCGCCAGAGACCAGTGCCCATCACAAAACCATCACGGAGCTCCGGGTAGAATCCATGGGGCTGATGGGCGGAGTCAGGACCTGTTTCAGCCGCAATCCGGTTATAGGTTCACTGTTCACGGGCCGCCAGGCGTTTGTGCAGGGCTTGGCGACTGATGCCCAGTATCGCTGCCGCAGCGCTGCGGTTGTGCTGGCAACGCTCCAGGGCGGCGTCGATCAGGGCGTTCTGTACCGCTGTCAAGCTGGGCAGGCGATCCCCGAAGTGGATGCCCAGTTGCGGATCGTCGGTCTGCTGGGAGCTTGCGGTGGAGGGCTCCGTTCGTACCACATCGCGGATGCCATCAAGCGGCAGAGGCCCCTGGCGCTGGCGGCTGACGGCATCAAGGATCATGGCTTCCAATTCCCGAACATTGCCGGGGAAGTCGTGGGCATTGAGCAGGTCCAGCAGGCCGGGAGGCGGGGGAGTGGGGCTGCGTTTGAGCTCTGCGGCGGCCTGGTTCAGGAAATGATCGACCAGCACCGGCAGGTCTTCGCGACGGTGGCGCAGGGCTGGGACTTCAATGTGATGGGCCCGCAAGCGATAGTACAGATCGCGGCGGAAGCGGCCTTCGGCTTGGGCCTGGAGGAGGTCGCAATGGGTGGCGCAGATCACCCGGGCCGAGGAGCGTTTGGCAACATCAGACCCCAAGGGTCGATACTCACGCTCTTGCAGCAGGCGCAGCAATTTGACCTGAGAGGCGGTGTCCAGGTCGCCGATCTCATCAAGAAACAGGGTGCCGTTGGCGGCTTGCTCCACCAAGCCGGGACGTTGGCTGTCGGCCCCGGTGAACGCGCCCTTGCGGTGGCCGAACAGGGTGTCGGAAAAGAGATGGTCATCAAGACCGGCAACGTTGACGCTGACCAGGGCTCCGGTACGGCCGCTGATCTGATGCAGGGCTCGGGCCAGCAATTCCTTGCCAGTGCCGGTTTCACCGGTGATCAACACCGGTTGTGAGGTCGCTGCAACGGCCTCGACATACTGGAAGATGCCCAGCATGGCTGGTGAACGGGTGATGATATCGGCAAAGGGGGCTGGGTCTGCCAGGGTGCCGCGCAGGAGCGAGCTGCGCAGCCGGGCATTTTCACGGTGCAGTTCCTGAGCCTCGACGATGCGCTGCAGACTGGCGACCAGGCGGGCCTCATCAACCGGTTTGACCAGATAGTCGACGGCTCCCAGGCGCATGCAGCGTACAGCCGTATCGACCAGATCGACCCCGGTGACGACGATCACCGGAATGTCGGGATGATGCTGATGCAGATGCTCCAGCAGTTCCTCGCCAGACATCTGGGGCATGGTGAGATCAAGGATGATGCAATCCGGTCGTTCCTCGTCCAGGAGGTCGATGACCAGCCGTGGGTCCTGGCAGCGGCGGACCTGGTGGAGACCGTGGGCATGCAGCATCAGGGCCAGACCCTGCAGGGCGTCTGGTTCGTCATCAACCAGAAAGATCGGGGCGGTATTCACCGTGCGGGCTCCTGGATGGGCAGCAATACGGTGATGGTGGTCCCACGGCCAGGAGCTGAATCGATGGTCATGTCGCCGTCATGCTCCTCGATGATGGTCTTGGACATCCATAGCCCCAGACCGGTTCCTGCCCCGCGTTTGGTGGTGAAGAATGGCTCACCGATACGAGCCAGGATGTCGGCTGACATGCCATGACCGGCATCGGATACCGCGAGCATCACGTGCGTATCGGCGTGGTGCCCAGTGTGCAGGCGGATGGCGGCCTGGGTGTCATCACAGGCGTGACAGGCATTGAGCAGCAGATTGACCACCACCTGCTCCAGTCTGCGTTGACTGCCGCGCACGACCGGAATCGTGTCATCCAGATCAACGACCATCGCCCCACCATGATGGTCGAGCGGGCGCTGGACGGCGCTCAGGGCGTTGCGGGCAACGGTATTGAGATTGACCCCGTCGACATGATCCTCAGCTGCTGGTCGGCCATAGGCCAGCAGGTCGCGGACGATGGTGCCGATGCGTTCGGCAGCTTGATCGATGGCCTGGAACATCCCGGACAGCAGCGTATGGGCGCTGCTGTATTCCAGACCGCCAAGCAGGAAATCGCCGTTTTCCTGATGATAATCATCGAACAGGGCCCCAGCGTCCTGCCATATCTGGCGCATCCGGGCCAGATTCATGGTGATGATGTTGGTGGGGTTGTTGATCTCATGGGCCACGCCCGATACCAGGGTGCCGAGGGCGGCCATTTTTTCGGCCTGCAGGAGGCGATGCCTTTGACGAGCGGTCTCCGCCTCTGCCGTGCGCAGGGCGGTTTCGTCTTCCACCATGACGATGGTCAGCAAGGGCGCTGCGTCATCATCACATGCGCTGGCATAGATGGTATTGCCCCAGACCTCGCTGCCATCGTTGCGGTGGTAGCGACGACTCAAGCGGATGGTTTCCGGAGCCTGTCGCCATAGGGCATCCAGCACTTCAGTGCTGGCTTGGCGGTCTTCGGGCCGGTCGAGGTCGAGCAGGGTGCCAGCTTCGATGTCGCAGCGAGGGCGATCAAGCATCGTCGCCAGGGCCTGATTGGCCGCCAGCACCTGATGACCGCGATCAGCCACGGCGATGCCGATCGGGGCATGGTCGAAGAGCAGGCGAAAGCGCTGTTTGCAGTCGCCGCAGCCGTGATACGTGGCGGCAAACAGGCCCATGGCCTGATGGAAGGCCTCTTCGTCACGACAGCAGGCCCGGAGGCGTTCCTTGGCGGCGTCATCCATGATGGATCCCACCGTATAGCGCTGGACGGCTCAGGCAATCTGTGGGATCTTCAGGATGTCGTATGGTTCGCCCTCAATCCGGCTGGAGGCTGTAGGGTTGCTCTACAAGGCGATTGAGACAGATTGTAACTGCTCAGGCCTCAATGAACTGGATTATGACAGAGCAACAGGATGTCTCCCTACAGGCTCCTAGAGCGTCACGTTCACGCTATCGCTGTTGCATCTGGGCGATCAGATGGCGGTAGTATTGGGCGCCAAAGCCGAAGCGGTCCTCCCCGGCAGCCTGGTTGAGCAGCTCAACGGCCTGTGATCGACGGTTTTCGGCGACCGCGATCATGGCGGCCACATAGAGGTTTTCATGATTCTTGCCCAGATCGTCAGCGATGGCCAGCAGACGTTTGGCCTCGTCGAGGTCGCGGAAGTTGTTGACGGTGGCGGTGGCGAAGAGCAGGGCCAGATATTTGTAGGCATCGGATGACAGTTCATCAATGCTGAGGACGCCTTCGAAGATGTCGATGGCCTGTTCGTATTCGCCAGCATAGAGCGCGGCCCGACCATGGTCGCGATGCAGGGCCAGTTCATGCAGAATGCTGCGATCGCGGCGCTGGGCGAGACGGCGCAGGCCGTCAATGTCAGCATAGCCGCTCATGTCCAGGGCCTTGGCAAAGGATGCCATGGCGTCACGGCAGGCAGCACGGCGTTGTTCGTCGCGGCTCATCAAGCCCTGAACAAGAAGGGCGCGGGCCTGGGCCTGGTGGGCCCGCCAGTCATCCGGGGCCAATGCGAGCGCCCGGGCGGCAAAACGGCGGGCATTGGCCAGATTGAAGAACGAACCAAGGGCGGCTTCGGTGGCCCCGATGAAGTCGTCCGCCGTACGCGGTTCGATGGCCAGCATGTACTGCTTCCATTCCTCGTTGATGGAGTTTGGTTCGAAGCCGAAGATCTCGCGGAAGAAGGCCAGATTGTCTTGCACCCCGCGTCGCCGGGTCAGTTCGCGGAAGTAGCGGTCGAGATGGCGCTGGTAGCGACCATCGTGGGCATAGAGCAGGTAGTACATCAAACCCCAGCCCTGAGGATAGTATTGGACCGGATAGGCCATGGCTCCCTGACGGGTGACCAGGTGGTTGAGTGACAGGCTTTGGCTGTTGAGCATGCCTTGCAACTGCCATAAGCGGGCCCAGGGAATGGCATGGATATCAATGTGGTCTGGTCGCCGGATGGCATCCTCGAACATCACCGCTGGGCCTTCGTCGGACCAGGTGGGGATGTGACTGCGGCGTCCGGCCTGGACAGTGTTGTGCAGGATCAGGTGTGAAGTTTCGTGGAAGAGGGTGGACAGGGTCCGTTCCACCGATCCGGCGTAGAAGGCCCTGACGCCCTGGCCGCGCCCCCAACAATAGTAACCAAGGGTGCCCGGGCCGACCGGGATGCCGGCCTGGGCGGAATAGCGCATGAACTGGTCTTGGGTGGCGAAGACCTCCAGGGGGATGCGGGTCCGGAGTCGGGCCAGGCCGAAGACCTGTTGCAAGCGGTCGACGCAGAGGTCCATGGCGATGCCGATCTCGCGAGCCACCTGGTGCGAGGTATTGGTTTTGATAGCAAAGTGGCGGGTTTCGAACTCGAAGGCCTGATCCCAATCAGCCCGCATGCGGGTCATCTGGCGGAAGCGTTCCAGGCGTTGGTCCAGGCGTCGTTTGGCGGCGGGGGAGATCCAGCGGCCAAGATGGCGGACGTAGCCGCGTTGCTGGTAGTATTCATCTTCGCTGATCCACTGGCCGCGGTGTTGGACCATCCCAGGTCGCTGTTCCGGACTCTCACGTCGGTCTGGGGACGGACTGGGTTGAGGTTCTGGTTCAGGCTCAGGACGCGCTGTCTGCTGGCTGGTGGCTTGCTGGGCCGGCTCCTGTTCTTCATCTTCAGGGGCCGGTTCGGACGGAATCCTGGGGCGATCACGATGGACCCAGCGGCCATCGACCTGGCGATAGCCCAATACCGTGCGGGCGCCCCGATGGTCGGAATCAATAGCGATGGTTTTTTCCATCATCTGCTGTGATTCGCTGGTCATGCCGATGCCACGGCACCACATGCCGAGCATGAAATGTCCTTGGGCATCATCACGGGCCAGATCATCCAG
>SLQH01000220.1 GCA_007131555.1 Planctomycetota bacterium
CATAGCCGCATTATTACCCGGAGTACCGGGCCTTGGCCCGTGTACATTGGCGGGCGGAGATTCTTGAGATGGATATAGGCCAGGGCGGCGGCAGCATGGCTGCAATGCGCTTGCGTTCATCATCGCCGTGAATGATGACGAGATCGCGGTATCTACGAGCCGTAGCTCAGGTGCCCTGCCGCCGATCAAGCCGGCCCTTGGCGAACCCATGGGAACCGCGCGTCGGCACGCGGGCCAAGGCCCGGTGTTCCGGGTAAAGGCCAAGCCAGGCGACGTGAGTCTATTGCCGACAGGCTCCCAGGCCGGCAGAGAACGCGGCAGAGAACGCCAGGCATGCAGTCATTGTACCGACCAGCAGCTGTCCCTTGACCGGATGATCCCCGTGCTCATGATCAATATGTCATAGATCATGCCTTCTGAAGCCCTGTTTCTTGGTATGCACGTCGATGCACACGGCGTGGGCTTGATTCTGCTCGACAAGTCCGGGCAGGAGCAGGGGGCTTTGCAGCGTGCCTACACGGGCTGTGACGAGGCCGTCTGTGATCCCCAGGACTGGTGGCGGGCAGTGCGCACCGGGGTCAAGGAACTGCTGCGCCGTACCCGGCGGCAGGCGTCCCAGATCCGTGCGGTGGGCGTCAGTGGTCCTGCCGATATCGCGGTGCTGCTTGACAAGGAGCAGCAGGTCCTGACGCCCGCCTCCTTCGTCTGTGATGATCATCAGCGGGCGGCCCTGGACGAACTGCATCACTTGGCTGGAGTCCGCAATCTCGCCAATCTCTGCGGCAGTACCGGTCATCCTGGCAGCATGGCTGCGCGTATGCTCGTGATCCGAGAGCAGGAACGCCGGGCCTGGCACGATCTGGTCCATGTCCTTGGGGCCAAGGATTTCCTGGTCATGCGCCTGACCGGCAAGGCCACGACAGATCCGGCCTCGGCGAGCCGTAGCAATCTGTTCAATCCTCGCATTGGGCGTTGGTCCAAGCAGTTGCTCGACCGTCTGCATTACGATGCGGCTTGGCTGCCTGAGGTATTGCCCGGCAATCAGATCTGTGGACGAGTCAGTGCCGTGGCGGCGCAGGAGACCGGCCTCCAGTCCGGAACCGTGGTGGTCACCGGTGCTGATGCCCTGACTGCGGCGGCCATTGCCTGCGCCGCGATCGACCCCGGTGACACCGTCATCACACTGGGTGACGAGGGGTCCATGATGCAGGTCACGGCCGCGCCGGTTCGTGATCCCCAGCATCATGTCCAGACCTCTGGCCACTGTCTGGCCCAGGTCATGACCCTGCGGGCCGATGCCGTGGCCCCCGAGACCAGCGTCAACTGGTTGGCCGACGCCGTGTTCAGCGGCATGCGGCAGCAGGCCCGCCGCGCCCGTCGTTCGGTGATCGACCTCCTGGCTGAAAGCGCTGCCGAGGCTCCGCCGGCCAGTGATGGGGTGCTGTTCATCGTTCCTGACGGCACCCACCCTGGGGCCTTTGTCGGCCTGCGTCCGGAGCATCGTCAGGCCCATATGGTACGCGCGGTGTTTGAGCAGGCGGCCCTGGCCGCAGCGCGGATGATGGCTCGGTTTGAAGCCTTGACCCAGGTTCCGCAGCGCCGGGTACTGGTGCATGGCTCCGGCGCGGCGACCACTCTCTGGTGCCAGATCCTCAGTGATGCCCTTGACCATGAACTGCAGGCTTACACTGCCAGCCATCTCAGCGCCCGTGGCGCGGCCATGCTTGCGGCTTCGGCGGTGGGTCTGTACAAGACGATCCCCAAGGCCTGCAAGGCCATGTCCTGCAGCGGTCAGGTCTTCAAGCCGCGCCGGGCGGCGGTGGCCGCCTATGAGGCGATGACGCCGGATCCGCAGACGGCTTCGGCCCTGCTTGCAGAGCTTGACGGTCAGCAGTGAGGAGTGGAGATGATGCGCGGGGCTCGCGTGGTGCCGATCGGCCTGCTGGTGATGCATCTGCTCATTGCTGGGTATGTGGTGTCGTTGATGCTGGTGCGGTATCAACAAGCCCAGCAAGAGCGGGATGCGCAGCGGGCCATCACCGACCATGAGCGTGAGCAGACCGAAGCCCTGCGGCGTCGGGTCGACAGCCTTGAGGCCATCAAGGAGGGTCTGCGCGCTGATGATCCATACGTCATCGAGAAGATGGCGCGCAGCCTGCATGGCTACCGCAGTCCCGGTGACATCAGCCCGCCGCCCATGAATAGTCCTTGAGGACCTTGCCTGTCCATATGTGGAGTCTCACAGGCTGGCTGCATTTTCACTCGGAGTACCGGGCCTTGGCCCGTGTACATTGGCGGGCGGAGATTCTTGAGATGGACAGAGGCCAGGGCGGCGGCAGCATCGCTGCAATGCGCTTGCGTTCATCATCGCCGTGAATGATGACGAGTCGTGGGATCTACGAGCCGTAGCACGGGTGCCCTGCCGCCGATCAAGCTGGCCCTTGGCGAACACATGGCTGCCACGCATCGGCACGCGGGCCAAGGCCCGGTGCTTCGTGGTGGTTTTGTGTTGGGCGGTGCTTACTGGCGAGTCCGGGGCCCCAGGGCCAGGCGATGTGTCAGTCTATTTCTGACAGGCTGCCAGACCCCGGCCTAGCCTGTAACAGCTCGGGCTGCATGCGCCGCGTGCCCAGCCGATGTCAGGATTTTCGAGGCGTCCTCAATCTTTGCGGACCTCTTCTGGTAGCAGGCAGGGTTGACCGGTGGTTTCCAGCACTGAACGCCAGATGCTGGAGCGGGGACTGATCGACTTGCGCTTGCGATGAATCAGGCTCAGGGGTATGTGGGTGAACTTGCCGTACCAGCGGCCGACCAGCATGTCGCTCTTGCCGGCCATGGCGGCATGCACCGCGTACTGGCCGAGGCGGGCGCAGAAGACGCTGTCGGCGGCATTGGCCG
This sequence comes from Planctomycetota bacterium, assembly GCA_007131555.1. Lineage (GTDB taxonomy): Bacteria > Planctomycetota > UBA11346 > UBA11346 > UBA11346 > SLQH01. The sequence goes on from SLQH01000220.1 coordinate 2,899, forward strand.
GAGCTGAACGAACGCTGTAGCTGGGATCAATGTACTTCATGCTGGCCTTGGGGAAGGCCTTGCAGATCTGTTCGCGCAGGAAGGGGCCGATGTCCTGGTACAGGCGATTGCCGGAGGCGTCCAGACGTTGGGTGTCCTGGTTGAAGAAATGATGGCTGGCACCTTCGGCCACCACGATCAAGGCATGGCCATTCCAGTGCAGCAGGTTGTCGATGTGGCCCATCAGGCCCTGTTCGCCGTCCAGGGTGAATGCCACTTCAGGGATCAGGACGACGTCCACGTCAGAACTGGCCAAGGCGGCATGGGCGGCGATGAAACCGGCATCGCGCCCCATCAGCTTGACCAGGCCGATGCCGTTGCGGGCGCTGCGGGCTTCGACGTGGGCGCAATCGACCACCTTGGTGGCTTCGGCCACTGCGGTTTCAAAGCCGAAGGTCTGGTCGACCCAGGGAATGTCGTTGTCGATGGTCTTGGGAATCCCGACCACCGCCAGGGGAACGCCGCGTTTCTGGGCCTCGACGTGGATGTCATGGCCGCCCCGTTGGGTGCCATCGCCGCCAATCACGAAGAGGATGTCGATGCCCAGACCGGTGATGCCGTCCATGACCTTGTCCATGGGCGGAAAGCCGCGCGATGAGCCGAGGATGGTGCCGCCATCCTTGTGGATGTCACCGACGTCCTTGGGGCTCAGTTCCATGGGGGCAATGTCGACATCGGTCAGGCCGGCATAGCCGTAGCGGATGCCCAGGACCCGCCGTACGCCATATCCACCCATCAAGACCCGGACAATGGAGCGTATGACATCATTGAGTCCAGGGCACAGTCCGCCGCAGGTGACGATGGCAGCGGTGGTCCGGGACGGCACGAAGGAGACCTGGGCGCGCGGCCCGGCCCGTTCGAAGCCTGGTCCGGCATTGCCGCTCTCCCCACGATAGGTGGCACCGATGCAGACCCGGTCGGCATCACTGCGGTATCGGATCGGTACCGATTCATCATTGCCGGCGAAACGCATCGGGCTCTCCACGTGCGGTTCACGCACCCAGGCGATGGCCAGTTCCTCCTCACGGACGCGGCGCCCGGCGGCAAAGGCATCGGTGCTGCCGGCGGGCGGGCCGACATGGTCCTCTTCGTCACTGGGGAAGAAGCCGGAATGATCGTCGTCGCTCATGGTCTGTCCTTGTGCTGGTCAGGGATGGTGTGGCCACTGTAGTTCGAAGAGTGAACCGTGGGGACCGCTGTCACGCAGGATGATGTCTCCGCCCTGGCGACGCAGGCAGCGTCGGGCTACGGCTGCGCCCAGCCCCAGGCCCCTGGTGCGCCCGGTGACAAAGGGTTCGAACAGCCGATCATGCAGGTTCGCCGGAATGCCGCTGCCCTGATCGCGGACGGCGATGCAGCCTTCAGCAGCGTGCAAGACGATGCAGTCGCCAACCTGCGAGGCCTGGATGGCATTGCGGACGATGTTGAGCAGGGCCTGGCAGCTGAGTTCTCCGTCGCCATGGGCATGACCACCGCCCTCCATGATCAGCTCAACACCGGCTGCACTGGCCTCCTGACTGCTCAGGTCGATCGTCCGTCGGGCTACTTGGCCCAGATCCAGGGGACCGAGGCTTGGCGGACGCTCACGGGCATAGTGCAGCAGATCGGTGACCAGTCGCCCCAGGCGTTCCACCTCGGTCAAGATGATGTCCACCGATTCGCGGTCCTCCTGCTGGTCCAGCACCTCACGAAGGAGTTCGGCATTGGCGCTGATTCCGGCCAGGGGATTGCGTACTTCATGGGCTACGGTGGCCGCCATCCGCCCCAGCTCGGCCAGGGGCCGTAATCGTTCGACCTCGGCCTGCAGGTCCTGAAGCGTTTCGGACGGTGTGCGCCGGTCGCCGGCGTAGAAGTTGGTGCTGGGTTCGGAGTCTGCGGTCATGGTGCTCCATGCTAGCCGCAGCCCACCGGTCCGGTCAACCGTGAATATCGGCGCTCGGGGCAGGAATGTCGTAGGGGGCATGGCGCAGGGCATTTCACGGCATCGCGTCACCACAGATGATGCCGTGGCGGTCCTGACCTCGCTCATCAGTCTCATGGAGGATGCTCGGAGCACCGGGATGGGAGGTGGTTTTGGGTATGGCTGGAGGGTGGTAGGCGAGGGCTTTGAGTGATGAATGAAGGGGATCTGGTAATCCTCAAAAACGGCCGTTAGGCTTTGGTCTTTTGGCTTTAGTGTTGCTGTTCAAGCGGATATGCGTGGCCAGGACCGGCTCATCTGCTGGGTGAAAGCCGACATCTGTCTACATCGTCTTGTACAGCAACCCTCCAGCCTAAAGCCTACAGCCGGATTTAGCTTACAGGCTCCTGGTCCTAGTGCGGCCTTGACCGTGGCGGGGCGGTGACGAAGGTCTGCCCCGGCGTGCAGCGGTCGCTGTGGCGTCGTGAGGAGCGGATCATGGACCTGTGCGAGGAACTGCGGTGTCTGCAGGAGGAGGGTGTGGCCCGTCTGCAGGCGGCTGCCGATGAGGACGCCCTGGAGGAGGCCCGCATCGCCCTGCTGGGCCGCCAGGGACGCTTCAAGGCCCTGCGCGATGTCTTCCGGGCCGCTGATGCTGATACCAAGCGGGTGGCCGGGCGGTTGCTGGCCGCTGCCGATGAGGCCCTCAAGGCGGCCTGGAGCGGGCGTCAGCAGGAGTTGCGCGGGGCTGGGGCCGAGGCCGGGGCCATCGACATCACCCTGCCGGTGGCCGGGCACCGGCGCGGCAGCATCCATCCGATCAGCCGCATCGCCGCCGATGTCGAGGAAGTCTTCACCAGCATGGGCTTCGCCATCGTCGATGGACCGCATGTCGAGGAGGAGTTGTTCAACTTCACCCGCCTCAACATCCCCGATGACCATCCGGCCCGCGATGCCCAGGACACCTTCTGGCTCGACAACGGCAGGCTGCTGCGCACCCACACCTCGGCGGTCCAGGCCCGTCTCTATCCGAGTTGCAGCCTGCCGCTGCGGGCGGTGGTGGTCGGCAAGGTGTTCCGCTATGAGGAGGTCGACGCCACCCACGACAACACCTTCACCCAGGTTGAGGGCTTCGTGGTCGATGCCGGCATCACCGTGGCCCACATGATCGGCACCATCAAGACCATGATCAACGCCGTCCTGCGCCGGGATGACGTGGAGGTCCGCCTGCGCCCGAGTTTCTTCCCCTTCGTCGAACCAGGATTCGAGGTTGACGTGCGCTGCACCGCCGCTGATGCCGGTCGCCTGGGGCGTTGGATCGAACTGCTGGGTTGCGGCATGATCCATCCCGAGGTCCTGCGCCAGGGGGGCATTGATCCCGAGCAGCATCAGGGCTTCGCCTTCGGCATGGGCCTGGAGCGTCTGGCCATGATCCGTCATGGCATCGCTGACATCCGGGTCTTCAACGGTGCCGACCTGCGGGCCTTGCACCAGTTCGGGGCCTAAAGGCCGTGGGGCCATGAG
>SLQH01000009.1 GCA_007131555.1 Planctomycetota bacterium
CCCCAGCGGGTGGCCGCTGCGGCCAGCGAACTGGGCCTGCGCCATGTGGTGGTGACCTCGGTCACCCGCGATGACCTCGCCGATGGCGGCGCCGGCCACTTCGCCGCCACCATCACGGCCCTGCACAGCGCCCTGCCCCAGGCCACGATCGAGGTCCTGACCCCGGACTTCGGCGGTGATCATGCGGCCCTGGCCACGGTCTTGGCCGCCGGGCCGACGGTCTTCAACCACAACCTTGAGACCGTGGCCCGGCTCTATCCCCAGGTCCGCCCCCAGGCCATCTACCAGCGCAGCCTCGACCTGCTGCGCCGGGCCGCCGAGCTGGCCCCCCAGACCATCACCAAGTCGGGCTTCATGGTCGGCCTGGGCGAGACCGATGACGAGATCCGCCAACTACTGACCGACCTCGCCGCCGCCAGGGTCCAGGCCGTCACCATCGGCCAGTACCTCCGCCCCTCGCTGGCCCACCACGACATCCTGCGCTTCGTCGATGACGCCGGCTTCGCCCGCTACCGTCAATGGGCCAGCGAGCTGGGCATCGGCCATATCGAGGCTGGCAGCTTCGTGCGCTCCAGCTACCATGCCGACAAGATGGTGGAGTAGAAACCAGGTCAGAGGAGGTGTCGATCCTTCCTCTAAATCTCTTCCCGCCAACGCCTGCGCACGCCAGATACGTATGAAAAGTGTGCCCGATCAGGAGAAACCATCATGACTGCCTGCACCCAACGCTCCGCCACCCTGCTGCCCCTGGGCTGGTCCATCATCCGGGCCGCTGTGGGCGTGGCCTTCATCTTCCACGGTCTACCCAAGCTGATGGCCGGTGTTGAGCGTTGGTCAGCCCTGGGCGCAGCCATGAGCGTCTTTGGCGTCAGCCTGTGGCCGGCATTCTGGGGCTTCATGGCCGCCATCACCGAGGCCCTGGGGGGACTGCTGCTGGCCCTGGGGGTCGGCACCCGGATCTGGGCCGTGATGCTGGCCTTCGTCATGCTGGTGGCGACCCTGATGAAGATCCAGGGGCCGGCCCCGTTCAGCTTCGGCCTGATCGCCCATTCCGCCACCCTGGGCCTGGTCCTGGTCGGCCTGGCCGTCGGCGGCAGCGGTGGCTACAGCCTGGTACGCTGCCCCTGGCTGCGCCGCCGCCGGGGGATCAGCCCTGACAGCGATACCCTCGGCGAATGACCACCTCCCGCCGCATCGTGATCGTTGGCGGGGGCTATGCTGGTCTGGCGGCCCTGCAAACTTTGGCCACTGCCCCTGACGACTGGCAACGGGTGCTGATCGATCCGCGGGCGGCCCACCACAACCTGCCCCTGCTGCCGGATGTCATCGCCCATGATTTCCCTGCTGCCGCCCTGCGCTACAGCCATGCCCAGGCAGCCCGGCGTTGGCCCTGTACGACCGTGGCCGACCGCATCGTCGCGGTCGATCCCGATGCCGGGGCGGTCATCGGTGAGCGCGGCCGTCACAGCTATGATGTTGTGATCATGGCCTGTGGCGGTGAAACCGCCCTGCCCAGCGATCCTGCTTGGGCCAGCCGGATCTGCACCCTGCGCTCGGTCGATGATGCCCTGCACCTGCGGCGCCTGCTGGCCCGCCAGTCCCGGCGAGCGGTGGTGGTGATCGGCGGAGGCTATACCGGAGTTGAGGCGGCCACCGCCATCCGTCGCCATGATGCCCGCCGCCGCCTGCCCCGACGGACCATCGCTCTGGTCGACCATGGTCCCAGGCCCTGCCACGGCCTGCCGCCTGACCTGACCACCTACATCACGCAGCAACTGCAAGGCTGCGACATCGCCCTCCATTGCCCAGGACGGATCACAGGCCTTGATGACCGGACCCTCCAGCTTGATGACGGCAGCTGCTATCATGATCCCCTGGTGGTGTGGACCGCCGGGGTCAGGGCTCCGGCCCTGCTGGCGGATGTCGGCAGTACCCCGACCCGTGATGGCCGCTGCGCAGTCGACGCCTGTCTGCGCGCCCAGGAACGGATCTTCATCGCCGGCGATGCCGCGCTGGTCACCATGGCCCACGGCAGCCTGCGCATGAGCGTCCAGCATGCCCTGGCCATGGGCCGCTGTGCCGCCACCAACGCCCTGCGCCTGTTGCGCAACCAAGCAGCCCTGCCCCTGCGCCCCTGGGATCCCGGCTACGTGGTGCCCATGGCCCACGGACGCGGGGCCGGGGCCGTTTTCGGCTGGCATCACTGCGGTCGCCTGCCCAGCGCCCTGCATTATCTGATGGCCACGACGTTTTCCTACGGCCTGAGCAACCGCCTGGCCGTCGGCCGCAGCAGCCTCCAGGCCTTCACCAGGCCATGGCGATAAGCTGAGCCAGGACCAGCAGGCCGACCACGCCAGCGAAGGCGGTGCAGGTGCGGGCCCGCAGATCATCATCACCGCCCAGGGCCTTTTCGACCAGCATCACCAGCAGGCCGAGGAAGCTCACCAGCAGGGCCTCAAGCAGGAAGAACCATCCCGCCGCAGCCCGCGCCAGGCCCTCCTCACGACCGGCCGCCCAGACCAGCACGATGATGGTCCAACCCAGGACCAGACCAGCGGCGATCATCAGGCTGACGGCGATCATCTTCCATGGCATGGCAGGAGTATGAAAGACCATGGCCAACCATCAAGGCCAGACCGGCGGCCACGCAGGGGAGAGACCCGCTGGCATCGTCAGAAGGTCAGGCCGACGGCACCGTGCAAGGCCCAGTTCTTGTCCGAACTCGGTCGGCCATCGGGGTTCCAGGCCCAGTCCAGACGCAGAGGGCCGACCGGGGTGTACCAGCGCAAGCCCACGCCAAAGGCCTGGCCAGGCTGACCGCTCAGTTGCCAGGTCTTCTCGTTGACGGTGCCAATGTCATAGAAGAAGGCGGTGTGCCAATCGCCATGGACCCGCAGACGCAACTCAGCGCTGGCATGGGCCCGGGTCAGGCCACCGACGGCCTCGCCTTCAGCGTTACGCGGCCCCATCTCGGCGTAACCGAAGGAACGCACGGTGTTGGCTCCGCCCAGGAACAGACGCTCCTGGATCGGCAGGTATTGGCGTTCACCAAGGATGTCACGAGTGACGAAACGACCGCCGACCCCAAATACCACCCAGGGCCGGTCGGGAATATCGCTGGCCACCAGCGGGAGATGGATGCCGGTCTCCAGATCGTATTCAACCACATCCAACTGGGAACCGAAGTTGGGAATGCTCCATGACACCCGGCCAGTCACCTTCCAGCCCTTGGTCGGCTGCAACAGGTGATCACGCCGGTCGATATTGCCGGCCAAAGACAGCCAAGTGGTCCGCAGATAGCCATCCTCCTCAGCATCGGGGATGGCTCCCTGGACATCGTCGGCCTTCTGGATGGTCAGGCGGTAGGCGGCCTCAACCCACAGACCGTCGCCCAGGAACTGGCGCAAAGCCAGGCCGGAATTGAGAGCAGTACGGGTGAAACTAGGCTCCTCGCGATCTTCGAACTCAGCGCTCAATTCCAGGCGCTGGTCCGGGCCGAGAATGCCGGACAGCAGATCGGTATCGCGCAGACGGGCGCCAGCGCCGTAATGACGCATCGAGGCATGGACCCCGATATCACCATAACGGCCCCGGCCGAAGAGATTGCGATCCCGATAGACGACGCCCGCCCTGACCTGCTCCCAGGAACCGTAGCCCAGGTGAAGATCAATGGAGCGGGCATGGGCTTCCTGGACCGTGACCCGGACATCAGCCGACTGGGTGCCTTCATGCACGTCACCGACCGGCTCGATGTCGATATCCAGACGCTGCAGCACACCCGAGGCCAACAGACGCCGTTCCGCCGCCGCCACCTGCTCGGCAGCAATCACGCTGCCGGTCGGCAGATTGAAGACCCGCCGCAGATAACTTTCCCGGGTGCGGTCCAGACCGTCAAAACGCAAACTGGCCAGATGCAGGCGCGGACCAGGATCAACCCGGACCACCATATGCACGGCACCATAATCGCGGATCTCAGGCGTGCAGCGCACCTGTGATCGATGATAACCGGCCTCTTCAAGCACCCGGCGCACCTGGGCTTCAAGAACGCTGACCATGCGCGGATAATACGATTCACCACGCATGGCCCGGATACGGCCACGCAAACGGTCAACCAGGGCTTCGTCTTCAACCTCGATCTCCAACTCGCTTGAGAAGATCTGATGGCGGCGTCCCTCATCAATGAATACATCAATGTCCACCAGACCGCTATCATGACGCCAATGCAACTGCCGTTCTCGAATGGCAGCATCCTTGTAGCCGCGCAGGACATATGTCCTGCGAATGCGGTCAAAATAGTCGACCAGGGCATTACGACTGAACGGTGGCGCCACCAGGCCCAAGGCCCCAGACGTGCCGAGCAGTTCCAACAGGACGGCGTCGTCAATGGCTCCGGTGCCGAAGAAACGGATCTGCCCAAATCGGTAGCGGCGGCCGGGATTGATCACAAAGCGGACCCGCTGCGGCGCTGTGGCCTCACCCTCTATCGTGAAATCGACGGCGGCATTGACATAGCCCTGTTCGGTCAGCCAGCTACGAATGACATATGCGGCATCGGCACAGGCCGACACGCTGTAGTCCTGCGACAGAAAGTTATTACGGTCATAGGAGGTCATGCGGCGCAATATCGACAGGCCCAGTCCCTGGACACGCTGGTGACCCTCAAATTCCCAGGGCACGACATCCTCCTTGAAATCGAAGGTGCTGCGCGGCCTGCGGCGGGGTGGCGGGGCGCCAAATACATGACGGAACAACAGACCAGCATTGTAGTTCTCATGACGATCACGTTCACCGTAGACAAACCACCTGCGGGCCAACTGATAGTCGATACGAGCGGTGGTCACCCCGTCATCGCCCTCCGGCATGCCGACCTGCAGGGACATGCGATCGAAGAAACCCTCCTGCTCCAGATCGCCGACACCGAAGAAGTTGCGTGACAGCTCTCGGGCCATGTAGGTCAACAAGGCGGTGGCCGCCCCGGCCATGCCGTCCTGCTCCATACTGGCCCGAGTCATGCCGGTGGTCGCCAGCAGCAGGGCGTCATCAGGTGGCAGGGGCGGGTTGGTGATGACATCAACACGCGGATCAGCATAGGTCCCGGTGATCAGGGTGGTGACATCGTGGGCGGCGATCCGACTGCTGGCGCTGATCGACAGTTCAGGATCAAATCGTCCTGATTCGGTAAATCGCACCAGACCCTGTTCAATACGGTATGTCCCAAAGGGCAGGGCAGCAATACCTGCGGTAATGTACACATTGCCATCCGGCACCGGCAGGGCTCCGGTACCGCCGAGATGAAGACGCACATCGAACTCACCGTTGAACAGTTCGGTGATGACCCGGATCGGAGACACCTGCGGCGGCGGGCCATCAAGAGCACCACTGTGCACCTCGATATCAAAGCGCATCGATGCCAATGGTTCATCAGAAAATTCGAAGAACTGAAGATGGTGATCGCTGACGGCTCCTTCCGCACCTCGATAGAACAGACGGATCGGCTTGCGATAGAGCAGGTTGGTGATGCCCATCCGGCCACCCAGATTCAGGGCATCCCCGTCATCATGCAGACGCAGGTCGACATCAGCACGCATGCGCAGATCAGGATCCTGGGCCAACAAGACGTTACGCCCACGCAGGGCCACATCCAAGCGGCCCTCTCCATCCAGACCGCCACTGATATCCAGAGGTTCATCTCCCAAGAGGACGCGAAAGCGCTCAATCCGCACGCCAGGACCATCGAAAGCGATGATCCCCTCACCTCTGGTCAAGGCCGGCAGGATGGTACGCGAACGCAGGTTCAATTCCCGAATATGCAGACGCCAATCACCGATGGCGAAGCGGCACTGCATGGTTTCCAGACCTTCACCGTCCCACGACCAGTTGCGGGCCTCCAAACGGCCCTCCCAATCCCACAAGCCATGGCGGCGCAGACCATCCAGACGGACCTGCAGTATGCCATCATCCGGCAGGATCGTTGGATCCAGACCTACGGCGACCCCTAACTGGCGCAGGCTGACCGCATCGAAATCAATGAGTTCCAGACGACCACGACGCGGATCGACATCACCGACCATGCGGGCCGCGCCCAGACGCATATCGATATCGAACATCCACGCCGCACCGCCATCGCAGGTCAAGGTCACGGCGTCAATCTCGACCCCCGGTAGATGGCCAGACAAGCTGGTCCGAGAACGGCTGCGATCCACCCGCAGAACCACCGGACCCTGGGGAAGGCGGGCGACAAGATGGCCACCGGTCTCGCTGGCCACCAGGCGCAGGTCGCGCAGGTCGATCCCGCCCACCCGCACCCGCCCACCAAGGGCCAGATC
>SLQH01000028.1 GCA_007131555.1 Planctomycetota bacterium
CTGCGGCTATCGTAATAAAGAACGGTTCAAGAGGGCTATCTTTTTCCAACTGGGAGGGCTGGACCTCTATCCTGATGGGGCATATCGCCTCGGATTTAGCCACCTGAAATCCTGAAGCCCGTTTTTTCTTTTACCGACAACTGGGATGCCATAACCCATGCCTGGGGAGTGGATGATCCGGCTCCTGTTCCCTGGCCGATTCACTCTGTGAACATAGTCACTGCTGTCGCGCGTCAGGTCGATCGTCTGCTGAGATCTGTTGGCATGCCGGGGGTTGCAGATGCGGTTGATGCTGTGGCAGCCGCTTTGTACTGGACCAGTCGCAGCATAGAGGCTGATGTGGTGGGCAATACCGTCAGTCATCGTCTTGTTCAATTAACCCAATACTGGCGGCAGCATCCGGCTGATCCCCGCAGCATGGAGCAGACGGCGGCTGATATGGGCCTTAGCGCCGTTCACCTGCGTCGCTTATGGCGCCAGCACTTTGGTTGCTCGCCACAGGCGTGGCGTCAGCGCCAACGTCTGCTTCAGGCCGAGGATCTGCTGACCACCACCAATCGCAGTATTGCCGCTATCGCCGCCGACCTGGGTTTTGACCATCCTCGTAACTTTGCTGTGGTTTTTCGTCGTGCTCACGGCATGGCACCGGCGCAATGGCGGCGGCGTTGAAGAAAGGTTGCGGAGCGTGATGGCTGTGGGTTATGAGTTCTGGGCCCAGGGTACGCCGCGCCAGAAGCGCTGGCCCATGGCGCGGGTATCGCCTAGCTGCTGGGGCCATTCGTGCAAGCGCAAGCGCAGAGCGGCGAGGGTGTCCTGACAGCCGGGGTCCTGGGAGCGGTTCTGGATTTCCCAGGGATCGGTCTCCAGATCAAAGAGCTGGGTGGTGGCTTGGCCATCCACCACATAATCGATGAGTTTCCACTGTCCCACGCGCACGGCGCGCTGCACGTCCTTGTAGGCGAAATGCAGGCCGTCGCGGATCGGGTGGTTGGGTTGGCGCAGGGCCGGCACCAGGCTGCGGCCTTCAACGGTGGGCGGGATGGGCAGGCCGCCGAGTTCGCACAAGGTGGGGAAGATGTCGGAGAGGTAGCACAGGGAATCCGAGGTGACGCCAGCGGGGATGCTTGGCCCGGCGAAGATCAGCGGCACCCGCAGGCTGTGGTCATAGAGGTTTTGCTTGCCCATGAGACCGTGCTGACCGACGGCCAAGCCATTGTCGCCGGAGAACACGATCATGGTGTTGTCTGCCAGGCCGCTGTCCTCCAGGGCGTCGAGAATCTGTCCGACATATTCATCGATCATGGCAATGAGGGCGTAGTAGTCGGCAATGTGCTGGCGCACGGCGGCCGGGCGCCGGGGGTGAGCCTCCAGCAGTTCATCGCGCACCAGCAGCTCGCCGTTGTCGAAGGGGTGCTGGGGTGCCCAGTTTGGTGGCAGGGTGACGGCATCGGCGTGGTAGCGCTCACGAAAGCGTTCGGGATATTGCCGTGGATCGTGGGGGGCGATGTGGGCCAGGTAGAGGCAGAAAGGCTGGCCGGCCTGGGCCTCGGCCGAGGTGGGATAGGAGCGTAGGAACTCGCAGGCGGCTTCGCTGAAAACTTCCACTGAATGGCGGCCGTGGGATTTGCTGGTTTCGAAGGGCGCCTCAAAGGGCTCCACCGGCGGATCATTATAGCCGCCCTGGCTATCGTAGTTGCCGTGGGGATCGAAGTCGTGGACCGGGATGTGCCAGTGACCGTTGCAGGCTTCGTACCATCCCTGCTTGGTGCGGAAGCCGTAGATCTTGGCCCCGGTGGAGAAGCTGCGGGCGTGGGAGGCGCGGTCTTGATGCCATTTGCCGATATGGGCGGTGACATAGCCCTGGTGGCGCAGGTGCTCGGGCAGGGTGAGGTGTTCGGCGGGAATTGATTGCCCTTCATTCTCAATCGAGAACAGCCCGCGCCCGGTGAGCATCATGGCCCGGCTGGGCATGCACACGGCGGCATTGGTGGCCCCCATGATGTGGGCCCGGGTCAAGGTGGTGCCGCGGGCAGCCAGACGATCCAGGTTGGGGGTATCGATCTCCGTATTGCCAAGGCAGGAGAGGGTGTCGAAGCGCTGGTCGTCGGTGAAGATGAACAGGATATTGGGGGCGAGGCTCATGACCGTTCATCCTTCAGGTCGCTGACCGAATCGGTGACCACGGCCAGCCGCGCATCCGCCTCAACGGTGCGCAGATCCAAGTTTTGCAGACGCAGACCGCGCACATGGCGGGCATAGAGGCCGGCCGCAGGTAAGATGCGCTTGAAACAATAATATTCCGGCCAATGACCAGCCAGGCCGTCGGGGTCTAGTTCCACTACGCCACCGGGATCGGCCAGATCGGCACCTGCGCCGCCGCGCGAGAGCAGGGAGATATTACTCAGGCTGATGTCTTCAACCACATGGCCGGGAACGCCGCTGATCACCAGGTGGCTGTCGAGATCGAGTTCGCTATTATCGATAAGGATGTCATGGAAGTGTAGGCGGCGCAGCTGGCCAGGGGCCGGGATGCCCGGGGGCGCATCGACGCAGCAGCGCTGGCCGGCCAGGGTGACAAAAATCGGGCGCGGCACCCGCTGCATCACCAGATTGCCAAAGACCATGTTCTGCAGGGTGGCGCCCTCGCACATCTGGATCTTCAAACCCGCATCGCTGATATCGCGGAAGGTGCAGTTGCTGACTGTCACGCTTTCCAGATTGGCGCGCGAGAGCAGGCCGATGCGGATGCCGGCCCACTTGCTGCAGAAGGTGCAGTTGCTGATCACCACATCGCGGCAGGGCGTATCCAGGTGCGAGGTCTGCAGGCAGATGCAGTCATCGCTGGTATCGAAATCGCTGTTGCTGACCCGGACCCGGGTGCAGCCGTCGAAATCCAGGCCATCGCCATTGTCATTGACCCGACTGTGGATGGTGATGCCATCGACCACGATGTCGTGGCAAGAGATCCAGGCCGAGGTCCAGCCGGCGGGGTCGTGGAAGGTGACCTCGCGCACGCGGATGCCACGGCAGTCGATGAGGCGCATGAGCATGGGGCGGTTGCGGCCCGGGTCATCGGCATTGGGAAACACCGTCAGCGCACCGTTGCCGTTGATAATGCCCTGGCCGCGGATGCCGATGTCCTGGGCGCCACGGGCGAAAATCAGGCAGCGATCCATCTCGGGTTCGCCGCGATAGCGGTTCTCGCCGCAGTCGCAGCGGTAATCGGCGATGCGTGGGCTGCCCAGCAGCACCGCTCCCGGGGCCAGGACCAACTCCACCCGGCTCTTGAGTTCGATGGTGCCGGTGCAGTAGGTGCCGCTGGGGATGTACACCGCACCTCCGCCGGCGGCATGGCAGGCGTCAATGGCCTGCTGGATGGCTGCAGTGTTGACGGTGCTGCCATCGCCGATGGCGCCGTACTCGCCGATGGAATAGCTCGGGTGCTTCATGTGGTGACTTTCTTGGAAGGGGGACTTACTCGACATCACCGCTGGCTTCGCTGCTCGGCCGTGCGGCCACGGCCGCTGTGGGCAAGCCTTCGCTGCGCCGCCGCCGCCCGATTTCTTTGAGGGTGGCGATGTCCGTGGGATGGATGGAGCCATCGGGCCGGGGCCCAACATTCACCAGGAGATTGCAGTGGTTATTGGCGGCATAGGCGAGGTTGCTCCACACCGTATCAGCATCCACATGGGGCAGATCCTTGGCGTAGCCCCAACTGCCCTTCTGTAGGCTCATGCAGATCTCATTGTGCTTGCCCTTATTGCGCTCCCAAGCCAGATCGGCGCGGGCTCCGGCCTGATGGTGACCCAGGGAGCGGAAGGTGTCGCCCTTGGATTCCAAGCTGAATTCGGGCGCGGCGAAGTCCTCATCGCCGGTGGCGCCCTGCTTGTAGCTGACCAAGGCGTAGGGATGCAGATGGCGAATGAGCTCGTAGGTCTGCTGCACCGGCACCGCGTCGGGCATCAGGTAGGCGGCCATGATGATGTCGAGCCAGAGGCCGGCCACGGGATAGGGCCGTTGACAGAGTTCGCCCAGGCAGCCCAAGGACCATTGCCAGAACTGCGTCCACTCCTCTGGCGTGGTGAGCACATAGCGCGGATCACCATGGGGATAGGCTGGCCGCACCGAGCCCAGCAGGTGCTCGCGGGTCAGGGCATAGGGATGGCGCCAGTTGAGGGCATAGGTGAAGTAGGCGAAGAGGCCCAGGCCCTTGCGGTCACACTGCTCGCCCAGTTCGGCGAAGAGATCACGGCCGGCGACACGTTGGCTGTTGAAGGGCTCGACCTGGGAATCCCAGAGGCAAAAACCCTCATGGTGGCAGGTGGTGAAGGTGATGTAGCCCATGCCAGCCTCGAGAGCCAGATCGGTGATCAGGTCCGCATCAAAGGCGCTGGGATTGAAGGTCTCGGCCAGGCGCTCGTAGTCGGCGACGGGAATGGCCTCGCGGTGCATCACCCATTCGTGGCGCTCAAGCTGTGCATACAGCCCATAATGCAGGAAGAGGCCGGATCCCGCCTGGGCAAACCAGCGGCGATTGACGGCGCGCGGGTCCTCGGCGAGATGGGTGGCATGACCCTGCAGGTAGCGTGGAAGATCGGTCATCCTGTGGCTCCTGTGCTGGTACCCGGGATCGGATTCGAAGAACTTAAGCGCCCCAGACCCGGGGCATGGGGGTGACCTCGCTGGCCATGCCGGCCTGCAGGAAGCGCAGCAGCAACTCCTGCTTCAGCTCTTGGTGATCGGGGGATGACCAGAGATTGTTTAGCTCGCCGGGGTCCTCTTCAAGATCCCACATCTCGCCTTCTTGGCTATGGCCGTACACCGTGATTTTGTATCGCTGCCAGACACAGCTGCGGGCATAGAGGGTATTGGGCTGATGGCGATTTTCGCAGATGACTTGGTCGCGGGCATGCGATTCATCGCCGCACCACACGGCGCGTTGATTGAAGCCAGTCATGAAGCGGGGGATGGGGATATCGCAGCAGTCGAGCAGGGTGGGCGCTAGGTCGACCAGGGTCTGCAGGGCCGAACTCTGTCGGCCTTGGGGAATCTGCCCAGGCCAAGAGACGATGAAGGGAATGCGCAGCAGGTCTTCGTAGTGGAAGGGCCCCTTGGCGTTGAGGCCGTGCTGACCCATGAAGTGACCGTGGTCGGTGGTGAAGATGACGATGGTATTGTCGGCAATGCCGAGGACATCCAGATGGTCGAGGATGGTGCCGATGTGGTGGTCGAGACAGCTAATCATGCCATAATAGATGGCCAGGTTTTGGGCTTTCTGTTCGCGGCTTTGACCATGGAAGCAACCGCCGTGGATATGATTGCCCTCAGGGTCGTTGCGCAGGGCTGACCAGTCAGCATTGGGGTCCTGGGTCCAGGCAAAGTGTTCCGGGTTGCCGTCGTGCTCGCCGGGTACCAGTTCCGGCACGCTCAGAGTGGCGGGATTGTACATGCTGGCCCAGGGTTCGGGCACCAGATAATCCGGATGCGGATCAAAGAAACTGGACCACAGGAAGAAGGGTTGGTCTGCCGCCTGGGCCTCGGTCATCAGGGCGCAACTGCGCTCGGCGATCCAAGTGTTATAGTGATAGCGTTCCGGCAGATCCCAGGCCCCAAACTGCTTGCCGGTGACGGTGCCGGTGGGTGCCTTAAAAAATCGGCGCCAGTCCGTGAGCCCGTTCTCCTCCATCCAGATCGCATAGTGCTGGCCGACATGGGCTTCGTCGGTGTGATTGCGCGCCAATTCCACATGGCCAAAGCCGTACCAGGGCGTGTGATTTTCATTGAAACTCCGCCAGAAATCCAAGTCCTGCAGCAGCGGATACGACTCCACCGAAGGATAACCATTGCTGTGCAATTGCTGAAAGTGGGCCTTGCCGACCAGGTTGGTGGTATAGCCATGGGCCAGGAAATCCTCACCCACCGTGTGCCGGTCCTCCATCAGCTTGGTGCCCAGGGCATAGGCCCCGTGCTGGCTGGGGTATTGGCCAGTTAGGATCGAGGCCCGGGAGGGGGTGCAGGTGGGATTGGGACAGTACGCGCGGTTGAACAGGGTGCCGCGGCTGGCCAGGCGGTCGAGGTTGGGGGTGCGCACCTGGGAACCCAGGCAGGAGAGGGTGTCCCAATGCTGCTGGTCGGAGGTGATGAGGAGAATGTTGGGGCGGCTCATGGCATCGCATCCTTTTTGAATCTGGGCATGCATCTCTCGGCACCGGTCATTGCGGCGACCACCACGGTATGGTCACAGCTTTTTCCTGATCATTTACGGCCGCCGCCTGCACGGC
>SLQH01000276.1 GCA_007131555.1 Planctomycetota bacterium
AGACCCATAGCATTTCTTGGAGCTTCCGGATTTCGTGTGGGTTACAGTCCAACTCTGTTTGACGAGCACTGTGCCTGAAATGATCTCACCCCAAGATCGCCCAGCACGCCAAGGCCCTGCGGGCGGCGGCAGTAGGACCAAGAAGGCAGAGGTCTGGGTTCCTTGGCGAACTTGGCGCTCTTGAGCGAAGCGGGCGAGAGGAAACTTCTGGAATGGTCGTACGTAAAGACTGCTACGCTCGCACAGGGCCGGTGGGCGGCACGGCATAAGCCACCTGAAATCCTGAAGACCCCAATATATCTTGATATTCAGTGGTTCCTTAGGGCAATTCCATTGATGATCAGGGAGCCTTGCGCAGATCGTAGCAATAGATGCCATCCGCCATGCGCAGGAACACCCGTCCGTCGGCCAACGGATAGTGGATCGGGTGATGGTAGCTGCTGGTGCCGCCGCCTCGTGGCCTAAAGGCGCGTTCCTCGGTCAGGTGAACCATCTCACCGGATGGCGTGACCCGATAGAAGAACACATCCACATGACCATGCGTGCCGTCCGACCGCACCAGCAGCAGATCCCCCATCGCCTGCATGTACCCGCCGTTGTTCGGCGCGCGCCCCTGCAGCTCGTTCACCAGGCGGCCCGATTCCAGGTCATACAGACGTATGCGGTCGCGGTGGCCCACAGCCACGAAGCGATCATGCATCACCACCGGAACCTGCCCTCCATTGAAAGGAAACGGAACCTCCACCCGCCAGCGCCGCGTCGCTTGGTCAGCTTCCAGTCCCCAGCACACCAAAAAGTAGCGTCTAGGCCGACTTTCCTGGGCAGCCCGGGTGTCGGTTTCAACCACATGGGCCAGCATGTGATTGTTGAAGACTGTGATCCCGTTCGCCCCCAATCCGCGGCCACCGCTATTAACGTAAGCGGTGCGGTTCTCCTCCACTGGCTGCTCGATCTGGATCTGCCACAGCTCACGCCCATCGGCCGCATCCAGAGCCATGATGCCGCCCGGTCCGCGCCCTCTGCGAGTCGTACCTCCCAGCAGCACATGCCGATCGGCGCTGCGCCACACGGCCAGGGTGGCATGGTGTGCCGCCAGTGAGGATTCCCAGAGCGTCCTGCCCGTGGCCGGATCGAAGCCGCGCCAATTGCCTTGCGGCGCCACCACCACGCCGGGCAGGGCGATGACCGTGGCCGACCTGTGCGAATTGCGGATGCCGGAGCAGCCACTATGGCCGGCGGCGCCGCCGAGGCGGCGCGACCAGAGATGGCGACCGTCCGCCACGTCGAAGGCGTGCAGATCGGTGCCCATGCCGATGGCGAATACCCGGCCTTCGGCCACCGCCGGGCTCATGTTGAACGGCCCGAACTTGTGGTGCTGCAGGTTCCATCCGCGGGCCGGCAGCACGGTCTGCCATAGGGTCTGACCGGTCGCCGCATCCAGGCAGAGCATCACGTCATCGGCACCCATCCAGTGCTTTTCAAACACCGAAAGCGGCAGGGTTTCGGGCCTGGTTTCGAGGGTGATCTCCTTGATCACGGGATCGGACATGGGATCGGTATTCTCTGCCGCCCGCTTGATAAAGGCGGCAACCGTCTGCGAGAACGTTTCCGATGTGATGTGCCGCAGGCGATGGTTCTGAATCGGCGGAAAATCGGGGCACGGCCGGTAATAGGAGACGAAAACCCTGCCCTCGGCCAGCACGGGGGAGGAGCTGCCCGAGGCGGTGCGGATGTGCATGCCTCTCAGGGTGCGCATGAAACGGTTGATCGAACCGATGCCCTGGCCGATGTCGATGGCCTCGCCGCGCCAGCGCAGCGCGAAATCCGCGGGCGCGGCGCTGGGGCCGTCGGCCGGCTGGCCGGCCATGCCCCGGCCGATGGGGCCCAGGAAATATGGCCAGTCGGCCGACGCGTTGACGGCGTTGTCTGCACGCAGCTCCGCTTCGGGGATCAGTCGCCCGCTGAGGGTGCCCTCCCTCCTCAACGGTACCTGACCCATCTGGTCCCGCGTGAAGGTACCGTTGATGACGCCATCCACCACGCTGGCGCTTACCTCGTAGTAGGTACGGATCCGGCCGCTGCGGCCTGCTCCGCTGGTTCGGTTGAAACCGCCCTGCAAGTGCCCCTCGGCCAGCCGCAGCTCGCCCCCGGGCGCGGTGATGGCCGATCCCTTGTCCATGGGCAGAACGCCATCACGCATGGCGCCCCGATAGCGCCAGACCACCAGATCTCTCTCTCTCTCTCCGGGCAAGCTGAACTTCAACTCCACCTGGGCATAGTCGCCCGAGGGCCGGATGGTCACCGGATCGGGCGGCGTGTAGTCGATGGCGGTCTCCTCGGCCAAGGCCACTGCGCTGGCCAGGGCCAGGGCTCCGGCCAGCAGCCCTGTCATCATGGGTGCACTTGTGCTCATGCTTGACTCCTTGTAGTGTGTTGCTCAGGCGAAATCCGGACTCGGGTTGATGGATATATATGAGACTGGGGCTTCGCGCCTACGATCCTTGCGAAGGAACTGTATACGATCAGAACGAGCGATAAACTTATCTATTGTTTGCGCGTTTTTGTCCATTATAAGCATGTCGGTGCGCATTCCCCGTGATCTCCTCCATGCATGGCGCAACAGCGGCTTGCGCGTGATATCCGTGGCCAGCCTGCGCCGTCAGCATATCGATGTGCGCAGACCGCGCACGGCTCACTGCCACTGGGTCGTGCATCTGCTGGTCTACGGCAGTTGCCGCTATCATTTTCCCCATCACATGCTCGACGCAACTGCCCCGGCCGTAGTCCTGACCCGACCTGATGAGGGATTCATCCAAGACCTGCATCACGGCCCCGATGGCCTATGGCTCATCGTCGTCGACTTCGAGATGATCACCCAACCCGGCTGGCGCGATCCCTTGCGCTTGCTCAAGACCCCGGCCCTGATCCGCTGTGCTGATGCCGGCTGGATCACACCACTGGCCGAAGAAATGGAACTCCACCACCCCCATGACCCCTTGAACTGTCTGCTGCTGCGGCCATTGGTCGACACCCTGCTGTCGCGCTGCCTTGTCGACGGCCTGGGCGACGGCCAACTGCACCTCGCCGATGGCCCGGCACCACGCTGGCTTGATGATCTACGCGCCACCATCAACCACACCCAGGTACTGCACGATCCAGATCTTGACCTATCGACTATGGCCCGGATGGTCGGGGTGCAGAAGACCCATCTGTGCCGGACCTTCAGCCGCCACTACGGCCTGACACCGATGCAGTGGCTGCGCCGCGAGCGCATCAACAACGCCTGCCGCCAGCTACGCAACGATGACCGCCGAGCAATCTCCACCATCGCCCGCAACTGTGGCTACCGATCTCCGGCGCTCTTCTGTCGACATTTCCACGCTCAGATGGGCTGCTCGCCCCGGGTCTGGCGCCGTGGAGCGGAAGGGCTTAGGAGCTTGTAACGGATAGACTGACACATCGCCTAGCTTGCCTGGTTCGGCCCTGATGTCGTCACCGTAACCAGTCAGGCTCCCCTATGAGACGCATGCTTCCCAGTCTTCTGGTCTTCCCTGCGTGCCTTTCCTCCTGCGTACCTTCCCGTGATAAGAGCCGGATGCAGGCCCCGTCAGCCGATAACCGCTGTTATTGTCGAACAGTCATGACGCTATGCCCAGTGCGGGGCAATCTGACATCCGTGGTCGGTGTACGCCGGGCAGAGGTCTGTTGGGGAGGAAAAGAGAGGGACGACACGAAGGCACACAGGCGCGAAGAAGACCAGAAAGAGCGCGGTCGCCCATCATACCCTGTAGTAACTACTCAGGCGGGGGGCAACAAAAAGGCCGGAAGGCAACGCGCTGCGCGCGCTTGTTCAAACCAGCCGAGCTGGGGCTCAGCGCTCCCGGGCCGGCCCTTGTGCCAAGACAGACACCCGCCTGAGTCGTTAGCGTGACGTTTTATTCGACGTGCGGGCACTAAGGCCAGATCGACCAGATCATGGTCGACCGACTGAGCGCTGGCGTCGTACGGTGCCCGGTTGCAGGTGGCGGTGTTTGCGCAGGGCGCGGGCGAAGTGCTGGCGATCGGCGAAGCCCCAGCGCTCGGCGGCCTCTTCAACCGTCAGGCCTGCGTGCAGCAGATCCTCGGTGGCACGATCCAGGCGCTCCAGCAGCACCCAGCGGCGCGGGGGCAGACCGACCTCACGGGTGAACAACCGTACGAAGCTGCCAGAATGCATGCCGGCCCAGGCGGCGAGGCGGTCGTTGCCTGGCGGGTCAGACAATGAAGCCCGCAGCAGGGTCAGGGCGGCGCGGATGCGCGGATCGCGCGCTGGCGGTAGCCAGGATTGCGACGGGACGTGCAGCAGTTCGTCGAACACCAAGCGATGCAGGTCCAGGGCCAGCGGTGCGGGGCAGGCCTGCCGGTCGGCGACGGCCGAGCGCAGGGCGTCCAGGCGATTGCGCGTGGCCACAGTCAGCGGCCGGCGGTCGATCAGGCCTGGCCCGACCCGCAATCCCTCGCCCAGAGTGAAGTGGAGAAAGACGTGTTCGAAGGGCCGATCATGACCGCCGAAGCAGCGGGTCTGCGGGCCGATCAGTACGCGTACATCCGGGGTCAGGGCATGACGCTCGCCACCGGCCTCGATCCAGGCACCTGGGCTGGGATTCCAATACAGCCGCCAGAACGACGCGCGCAGGTCATGGCGCGCCCAGCGTTCGATGTGGCGGGCGCGACACAGCAGCAGGCGCAGTTCGGCGGCCGGCACGGCCAGGGGTGGGGCGTCGTTGTCCATGCCTACATGGTCTCCTCTCGTCCGATCCGGCGCAAGTGCACGGCGGCACCGCCCCGGCCGCACACGACGGGCTTTGCTGTCGATCACTGTGCAAGACGGCGGAAGCGCCCCGGCGGCATCCCGCACGCAGCAGCGAAGGCGTGGTTGAAGGCCGGCGTGGAGGCCCAGCCGCATTTCTTGGCGATCCGGCCCAGCGGTTGGGTGGTTTCGGCCACCAAGCGGCGGGCCTCGGCCAGCCGGAGTCGCAACTGAAGGGCTTTGGGGGACATGCCCAGGTCGCGGCGCACAGTGCGGGCGATGGTGTCGTGCGATACCCCCAAGGCCGCAGCCATCTCAGCCTGGGTCGGCGGCTGGGCCAGGCGACGGCGCAGCAAACGCACGGTACGCCCGGTCAACCCGGTCGCCTTCTGGATCAGGGCAGTAGAGTCCCGGGCCGCCACCCGCACCGGTGGCACCAGCACCTCGGCGGTCTCGGGCTCCCGAC
Organism: Planctomycetota bacterium; assembly: GCA_007131555.1. GTDB lineage: Bacteria > Planctomycetota > UBA11346 > UBA11346 > UBA11346 > SLQH01. The sequence goes on from SLQH01000276.1 coordinate 5,256, forward strand.
CACTCAGGCAGCGGTGCAGGGCCAGGGCGGCCTGCTCTCCCAGTTGATGGAAGGGCAGGATGATGCTTGAGAGTGGGGGTGGAGCTGCCTCACAGAGTTCCAAGTCATCATCAACCCCCAGGATGCCGATCGGCACCGGCACGCCCAAGCCATGATGTCGGCAGAGCTGCCGGAGATAGACGGCAGCGCGATCATTGACACAGAAGACGCCGACCGGTGCCGGCAGGCCCGCCAACCACTCGGCTACCCGCTGATCGTGCTCGGACGGGGTGAAGGACCGTTCCGGCTGGGGTTCGCAATAATGCCAGACCTCCATCCCCAGACCTTTGCCAGCGGCGAGGAGGGCCGGACCGCGGCGCTGCCGGGGCGAATTGCGGGCGAAGGTGCCGATCACCGCCGCGCTGCGATAGCCGGCGTCGCGAAGATGGCGCGCGGCGACTGCGGCCAGATGCCGGTCGTCGATGCCGATGCGGGCCGCGACCGGATATGCAGGCCAGCGGTTGATGGGGCTGATATGGACCACCGGCGTGCCTGTCGGCAGCGTCTGGAGCAAGGCCATGACCGCGGCAGTCCCCTGTCCTCCCGCCAGGACCACCGCAGCATCCATCACCGGCGGTTGGTTGCCGGCGCCCGCCCGGCCAAGAAGATGGAGGTCCCAGTCCAGGGCCTGGGTCCGGCAATAGGCCCGCAGGCCGGCCACCATCGCCATCTGGTCGCGACCGGAACAGCCCAGATGAATGGCGATGGTGGTCGGCATGGAACCTCGTCGTGCGACAAAATCATAAGCGACCTGCGTTAAAAAAGCAAGCCATTCCAGTCGCTGAAAAACCCTGCACGCCAGGCTAAAGTATATCCTATACAGATCTTTACAAAGATTGCCCCGTTCACCCATGGTGGTCACAATACCATCTATCAACACGAAACTGTTGTCTATGTAGGATAGGATGTGGTATGAGAAGAGATTAAATCTTCTCTCCACAGAAGACCGCCAACTCCAGGCGATCC
>SLQH01000244.1 GCA_007131555.1 Planctomycetota bacterium
GGCGATGACCCTTGAGACCGGTATGGGCCGGGGCGGATCCATCATCGCCGTGCCCCGCTTGCGCTCTTTTCTTGCAGTTCATGATCACGAGTCGCGTTCACTGCGAGCCGTAGCACAGACGCCCTGCCGCCGATCAGGCTGACACGTGGCGAACACATGGGCACCACGCGTCGGCACGCGGGCCAAGGCCCGGTGCTCCGTGATGGTTTTGTGACGGGCGATGGCTACTGGCGAGTCCGAAGCCGAAAAAGCACTGCTCCATGCTCAGTCGCTATCCTTACAGGGGCCTGGGATCACCTATTCAAGCGGCGCAGCCAGAACCGGTTCACCTTCTGGGTTAAAGCCCGAATCTGTCTATATCGCCCTGAAGAGCAACCCTACAGTCTCCAGCCTAAAGCCTCCAGCCGGATTTAGGATCACACATGCAGGCGCACAATCTTGAAGCCCGTCGTGCTGGCCACTCTGTCAACCCTGCCGTGAGCCGCCAGGAGGTCCTCATACGGCAGGCGGCGATTGGCTACCAGCAGCAGGTCGCCACCCCTGCCAAGAGCCTCGGCAGCAGCGCTTACGGCCCGCCGACCCGGACCGACGTCAACGTGTTCCTGGCGATGAGCAGGAGGGTTGATCAAGGCCAGGTCGACTGGTTTCAACAGCGGCAATGGCTCGCTACTGTCCCACCATGCGGCATCACAGCGCGCTGCGACTCCCAGCAACTCGGCGTTCTCCCAGGCAGCCATCACCGCCCGATGGTCGGCATCAACCATCATCACCTGGGCCGTCGGCCAGCGAAGAGCCGCTGCCAGACCCAGATACCCGGCTCCACAACAACAATCAAGGACCCGCTGCGGAGCCGGCAGGTCGGCAAGCTGAGCCAACAGGAGGGCCGTGCCAGGATCAATACCGGTATCAGCAAAGACTCCGCAGGGGATCCGCAAAAACCGCGCCTCATCGCCGGCCCCGCCCAACTCCGGCACCGCCACCTCGCGATCAGGCACCGCCTGCGGCCCTGGACCATCACTGCGACGAAATGCCGCCACCCGGCCATGGCCGCGACAATCCAGCACCTCTGCCGTTTGGCCAAGCTCCTGACCCAGACGCCGCAGTGTCCCACGAATGCCAAGATGATTGCCGCCCACCACCACCAGACGACCGGCCGGAGCCAGCATCTGCCAGGCCCAGACCAGCGCCGCCCAGGTCGCCCCGCGATCACGCTCCACCCGCACCACGACCTGGGCAAAACTCCCCAGGGCCAGATCACCGACCTCGCCACGAGCATCAATGCCCGCCGAACGGGCCGCCAGGTAATCACCACGCCAAGGCAGGATCGCTACCCCGCCCCAGGCAACCACCGGGGCCGGGTCGTTGAACGACAGGGTCGGCACCGCATCCAGTAGGGTCAGGTCAAGCGCTGTCATCCACCGCATCCTCGCCGCGCAGTTCCTCCAACCGGGCGGCGAAGCAGTCCAGACGGGCCCGGGCCTGCCGCACTCCGTTGAGCCCCTCCTCGTAACGAGCCAGGGCCTCCTCAAGTTCCAATTCGCCGCTTTCCAGGGCGTTGACAGCCGCCTCTATGCGATTCAGGCTCTCCTCGATGCTGACCGGCTCACCAGATCGGGTCGTCTTGGCCATAGACACTCCTTATGAACGAAACGCTGGGCGATCAGGCCAGCACCTCTGACCATCATGAATCATCAACGCGTTCCATGCTAGCGTCCCCATCTATTGCGCAATCTCCAGACGGCTTCACCTGGCATGGGTCGTGGTTGTCGTCGAGTCAGCAGCGCTTACAATGGACAACAGTCTGGGACCCTGTCCCACACCAGTTGCAGCACCCCGATGAGCGTCCCCGGCTCCTGACTACCAAGGAAAGAAACCATGGTCCCGACTCGTGAGATGGAACGCCTGGTACGCAGCATGCTACGGCAGAAGGTCGACCCAGGCTACATCCGTCATTATCTGCAAGCAGAGTATCAAGCCGATGACAAGCTCATCGATATCATCTTCCGCAAGCTCAACGTCCTGGAAACCGGTGACTCCAAGCAGGCCGGCTCAGCGCCACAGAATGACCGGTTTGGCAGCTTCTTCCGTTGAGTCGGCGGGGAGCCTGCCTGCTACTACGGACGGAAGGCGGCATCAGGGAACCTGTGCCGCAACAGTTCAAGATATCTGAGGGTCTGGTCATTCTTGGGGATGCCGATGAGTCCTTCTTCGGTCATCCCATAGATATATTGCAGACCACCGCTGGCAGGACGCCTGACGCCGAACCACGGCGGAATGGTGCCCCGTTCCTCGACCTGTCGGTTGTGGCTGTCCTGGCGACGACGAAACTCCGCTTCGGCCTGAGCGCTGTAGCGGTTAACGCTTTCCAAGACGATATAGTGCTCTCCCAATGGCTGGCGAGAACCGCGCGGCTCAGAGCTGCGTTCACGATCCTGACCACCGTCAAGACGCTCCCCGGAGTGCTGATGCAGACCTGCCCCAGCGGGGGCATCGGCAAGATGCTCTCCGGATGCAGAGTCCTGGCGGATCATGTCGGTCAGGACCACGGCCACGAAGATGCTGGCCAACCACAACAGAGCCAAGACCATCAATATGGGGGTTGAGATGAAGACGCCGCCGTGCGGCAGGCGCTCACCAGCAGGCGATCCTGGACGTAGCTGGCCCTGAGCCCGGGCCAGATGCTGATATCGCGGATCCGACCCCTCATCCGCAGCCACTGCGTGATGATCAGCGTACGATTCAACGGCTTCATCGTAGTCCTGGGACTGGCCCCCGGCGGTCGTGACCGTACCGGGGTCGGGAACCGGCAAGGGAGTCATGCCAGGCGGGAGGATCAACTCGCCTGGTTTGGCATCAAACTGGGTCCTGCGCCGCTGCGGAAGCGGCCCCGGACGCGAACCGGGAACAAACGACGATGGCGCCGAACTGCGCTGTACAGGCGGGCTTGATGGCACCTGGGTATGAACCCGGCTGACCTGCTGGCCAGGCGGACGCAGGAGGGCGTGATCATCGCCCGCTTCGGTGCCCTGGGTGATGCGACGCTGCACCTCTTGCAGGGTAGCGTAGACCTTGTCAGTGCGACGACGGAACATGAGCGCATGTTAGCAGCCGCATCAGCCTGCGCCATGGGCAAGTATCGGCTGAAACACCCAGGCGATCCCAGCGTATCATGGACCGTACAGAGCCCCGACCAGAGGCCATTGCGGAAGATTCCTCACCCCCGCTTCACTCAAGAGCGCCAAGGGGAGACCGGCCCCCTGCTTGTTCGATCCCTCATCTGCCACCCACAGGGCCTGATTGATGATTGTCCCAGGAGCAGGGCCGACAGTATGGCTACCATGGCCATGACACCTACGTCCACCGCTGTGGCCTGCCGGGGCTCCCGCCCTGGACCTGGAGCCCCGCTGATCGGGGGCGCCGTGGGACTCAACGTCATCATCCTTGGCGATCTTCCAGGCTGGTTCCTCAGCGGCGGGGCCGCCTTCCTGCTTGCCTGGCTGGTGACCCTGGCAGGCATCGCCCTGCCACTCATCTGGCTTGAACAAGGACTCGGCACCTGTTTCCAGAGCAACCTCCCCGGCTGTCTGCACCGATCCCGACGACGCTGGGAATGGCTGGGCTGGTGGGGCACCGTGCTGCTGATGGGCCTGGCCATCGCCTCCCTGGTCTTCATGGCTGACATCGGACACCTGATCACCAGTACAACTGCGGCGGCGCACGACAGCCAGGACAAGCCCAGCGCAGTCATCATCGGCGTCATCGTCCTGGGTGCCGCCAGCCTCTGGCTGGGAGCGCACCAAGGCCGCCTGGACCGTGCCGTGCTGATCCTCATGCCGCTGGCAGTCGTCACGATGGTGGTTATTGTGGTCATCGGCCTGATGCAACCAGAGGGCGGCATCGCCCTGGCGGCGCTGACCACCATGCGTTGGTCCTTGCTGTTGACGCCCGGACTGTGGCTCAACGCCGTGGCTCTGGCCGTCGCCAGCGCCCTGCTGGGAACCGGCGTGGTGGCCCACCTCTCAAGCCTGCATCCGCGCCATGATGACACCGCCAGCGCCGGAGCCATGGTACTCATCGGTATCACCATGGCGCAGATGCTGCTGATGTTGACGCTGGCAGTACTGGCCGCCGACAGCGCTGCCACTTCCGGCCTGATGCCCGGCTCCGATGTCCTGGCTCGACCGGATGCCGGCTTTGTCGTCTCCCTGCCTGGGGGACTGCTGTCCCATCTGCTGGGCCTGAGCCTGCTGGGACCATTGCTGATCACCCTCGCCCTGGCAAGCCAGCATCCGATCGCCGCCGTCAGACATGCCCTGGGATGGCCCACCATCACTGCCCACATGGTCATCGGCGCCCTCATCATCATCGCCGCAGTGCTGATGATTGGGTACGGATCAGGGCCCCTGCTCGATGGCCTGTTGATCTGTGGCCTGCTGCCCGCCAGCATCATGCTGATCCTGGTCAGCCACCACGGCCTGGGACTCAATGGCATCCGTGGTCATCTGGATGCCCATACCGCCCTGCGGCCTGGTCGTTGGTGGCAGATCAGCCTTGAAACCATCCTCCCCTATGTGGTGTTGCTGGCCTGCTGCCAACGCATACTGCAGATGGGGCGCGGCCATCCTGTCCTGACCATGATGTCAGTAGTGGGCGCAGTGACCATCCTGCCCCTGATAGTGGCTTACGCAGTCCCGTGGCAGGCCCGGATGAGGGCTGAGCAATGAAGGGCTTGCCAGCGTTGCTGCATCGATGGGGACCGGTGGCCGCAGCCGTGGCCATCCCCTGCTGCCTGGCAACGCTCATGCTCCTGGCTCGCTATGCGATCACCCGCACAATTCCGCAGCCCAGCACCATCGCAGTCGCCATAGAACAATTGCCCAAGGTCAGCGATCCCCAACCACTGCTTGACATCATCGTTGACGCCTGGTCAGAATATGACCGCCATCATCCCCACATGCGACCACGTGTCCGAGAAGCCCTGATCGCTGCCACCAAGCGAGCCATTGTCGTCCAGGACGCACGGGCCCTGACCGCTGTCGCCGAAGCCATGGTGGCTTGCGGCCTATGGTCTGACATGCCGATCCAACTGCGCCAAGCCATCAATGACGGCCGACTCACGCCCCGGCCCCATGTCTTCGGCGTCCTGATCCTGCTGATCTGCCTGCTGCTGCCGATCATCGCCCTGGTCGTGGTCTGGCACCGTTGGCAGGCCGGCCCCCCACCGATCGACCCCAAGGCGGAAACCCTGGAAAACGTCGAACCAATCGACGTCGACACCAGCGACATCACCATCGTCAGCGCCGACACTCGGCCGGGAACCCATACCACCACCATGGAGAGCGAGGTCTGAGCGCTCAGACATCAAGCAACTGAGTGGCTATCATCCCCCTGAGCAGGCGTTTTGATAGGCTGAAACCAATCCCCACAGAGGCGATGTCTCTGTGTAAAGAGCGAGGGCACAAGAGATGCGCTGTCTACCATTAATGATCACCATCTGTCTACTGGCTTGCCAGGGGCGGCCATCGCAATCCGAGCCGGCCCCTGATGCGGCCCCGACAGCGTCTGCTGACGCAGCGGCTGACATGCCCCAGGCTGAGCCGTGGAGGTATCGGATACGGGTTGATCGGCCTGGTACCCGCAGCGAACGTCGGCATGGCCATGTCAGCCACGGTTTGCGTTCCGTGGTGGGCGAAGAGCGCGGCCAGGAACTGACCACCCCCATCGGCACCTTCCGTTGGGCTGGTCCAGATGACCCCCTGAGCCGTGGATTCACTGGCTGGATTCGCATCAGTGGTGACGACGATGGGGATGAGATCGATCATCATCCCCTCCATGATCTCCGGCAATTGGAGATCAATCCCTAAGGGCCTGTAAGGGATAGGCCGACACGTCGCCTGGCGTAGCCTTTTCGGCCCCGGACTCGCCAATAAGCACTGCCCATCACAACGCCACCACGGAGCACCGGGCCTTGGCCCGCGTGCCGACGCGCGGCGGCCATGCTTTCGTCGAATCCCAGCCAGGACGTCGCCATGATGGCCATAATACGGCCCGTAGATCCCGCGCCTCGTCATCATTCACGGCGATGATGAACGCAAGCGCATTGCAGCGATGGTGCCGCCGCCCCGGCCTATGTCCGTCTCAAGAATCTCCGCCCGCCAATGTACGCGGGCCAAGTAGTAGCGCCGGCTTTAGCCGGCACGGATGGTGGGCTTCAGCCCGCCGTTCCACCACCAAACACCAGATCCCACCAACAATCACC
>SLQH01000247.1 GCA_007131555.1 Planctomycetota bacterium
CATCCGCCCGGTTCCGGTCAATGCCAGGCCGCTCTGGCACGGTTTCGGACATGGATTGCACAGGAAATGGCATGGGATATCCAGTCAGGAACGTCGCCGCTATCGCCATGAAGATACCCGGCTGCTCAAGACCTGCTGTGACTGTCAGGCGTTGGGGGCAGCTGTGGATCACGGCGAACGTCTCTTGTGTGGGCATGATGTCTGAGGTACGCTGGACTTTGATGGTGGGCACCTTGAAGCGCCGTTGAAATCTTCTGGGGACGCTGTTGAGCGATCTGCGAATGACGGCCTGGACAGGAAGGAAGGAATGCAATGCTGCGTCACATGATCATGATACTGATTGCCATTATCGGTGGTGTATTCCATGCGGTGCTGGTTAGTGCCGAGGAGGCACCGGATGCGACTCGGATTGACGGGGTCATCGCGGCCGGCTTGTTGTTCTTGCTGCGCCACCAGGACCCTGAAGGTTGCTGGCGACCAGTCACCGCCCCAGCGGCATCGCCGCTGCCAGGGCCGCGTATCCGTCCCTCAACGGAACAGAATCATTGGCAGACAGAAGTGGTGGTGACCGCCATCATCCTGCGTTGCCTGCTGCGGGCTGGTGCCGCTGACAGTCAGAGTCCGTTTCATCGGGCTGCGGTTCGAGCGGCCGATTGGCTGGAAGCGAAAGGTCCGCAAGTGCTTGAGAATAAGCACTTGTTCATGATGAGCACTTGGTTGGAGACCATTGCCCTGATCAATAACAGGGAGCATGGGCCATTGGTAGATAGTATGCTGCAACGGATGCAGGAGCGCGTCTTGCGTCATCCTGATACGGGACAAATGTTGGGGTGGTTTTACGAGTTCACTAATGCGCGAACAGTGGATTTCCCAGCCACGGCTTGGGCCTTACGTGCCCTGGAGGCGTGGCCTGACCATGCTGGGTCAGTCGCTTTGCGCAATGAAATCGCGCAATCCCAAGCATTTATGTGGATAGCGGGAGATGACCTGCCGCGCTTGCCGCATCGCATCCGCATTACTGATGATGGTCTTTATCACGGTCCTCAGCAAGCTGGTGGCTACGGCATCTCGATCATGCGCAGTCTGGGCGTGACGGTTGCTGATGAGCCGCGCCTGGTCCAGCTTCGCGATGGAATCCTTGCTGGTGACGCACGCTTTGATTTCCGACTTGTGCCTCCTCATGACGGCCGCTTCCATGCCATGGCCATTCATTCGGCAGTGCATGGCCTTGGTGCCCATCATGACGCAGTGCAGCGGTCTGCCTGGGCAGATGCTATGCGGACCATCCTTGTATCCACCCAGGAGATATCAGCCGGCAGTCCTCATGGAAGCTGGACAGCCGTTGACAAGTACCGATTTCGCGGTTCCCGGATCGGTGATATCTTCATCACCGCATTGGTGCTGGAATCCCTGCAATGGATGGAGCAATGGCGGACGCCATGACCAGTGCTTCAACGTGGGCAGAGGGCGCGTTGGCGATATGATGTCATTGAGGCCCGCAGAGGAGTGCGGGAGATGAACCATGTGGCTCCTCGACGTTTCATGTGGGCAGGCGCAAATCAAGTTTGCCAGCGATGAGGTATGTCATCGCGGTTTCGTCCGGTGCGCCCTGACATGGAACGACCCGCGTGTCCGGTCTGGTCACGCGGGTCGTTGAACGGAGAGGGCGGGATTCGAACCCGCGGTAGGTTTAACCCTACGCATCATTAGCAATGATGTGGTTTCAGCCACTCACCCACCTCTCCAGGAGGGTTGCCCTTGATGGGGTGCTGCACTATAGCGGGGTGGGGCGCGGTTCAAGGGTCTATCGCCTGGGTGCGGAGGGGGTCTGCCAGTCGGGTTCGTTGTGGTAGCGGATGTGGTCCAGGCACAGGCCGACAGCCGGGGCGATCGAGCCGATGCGGGTGGCGCCGGGATGGTCGATGGCGTGGTGGAAGGCCTGGGCGGCAACCGTGCCACGGGCGACGGCGACCATGGCTCCTACCAGGCCCCGGACCTGGCGGTAGAGGAAGCCGTCGCCAGTGATGGTGAAGGTGTAGCGGGTGGCTGGGCGGGGATCGCTGTCGCTGGTCCAGGTGGCCTGGTGGTAGTGGCGGCGGCCATCGGCCTGATCGCTGGCATCGCCGCGTCGGGCGGCGAAGGCGCGCAGGTCGTGGGCACCGGGCAGCCAGGCGGCGCAGCACTCCAGCAGGTCCGGGTGGTCCAGGCGCCGTAGCCACCAGTGGCCGTGATCCAGCACCGGGCGGACCGGGCTGACCAGCAGGCGGTAGCTGTAGGTACTGTCGTGCGGGGCGTAGCGGGCGTGCCAGTCGTCGGCTACCGGGGCGGCGCGGATGACCGCCAGGTCAGGGGGGAGCTGGCTGTTGACGGCCGATATCAGGGCCGGCGGCTGCCAGTTGCGCCCGCTGTCACCATGGGCGACCCAGCAGCGGGCGTCGACGCCGGCATCAAGGCGGCCGCAGGGGGTCAGGCTCTGCCAGGCTGGATCAATCGCCTGCAGGGCCTCCTGGAGCACTGCGACCACGGTCCGATGCCGGGCCTGGACCTGGGTGCCATGGAAGGCGCCACCGGCGATCTCCACACTCAGGGCATAGCGCGGCACGGCCCGGCTCAGTCGCCTATGGTGACGGTGAAGCGGTCGCCTTCGTTGATCTTGAGGACCACGTCGAGGTCGCTCTGGGCGACCACCCGGCCGAAGACGGTGTGTTGGCCGTCGAGGTGGGGGGTGGCGGTGTGGGTGATGAAGAACTGGCTGCCACCGGTGTTGCGTCCGGCGTGGGCCATGCTGAGGGTGCCAGGACTGTGCTTGTGGGGATTGGATGAGCCGACCTCGCAATCGATCTGGTAGCCCGGCCCGCCGGTGCCGGGGCGGCCTTTGGCGCCCTCGCGGGTATGCGGACAGCCGCCCTGGATGACGAAATCAGGGACCACCCGATGGAAGGCCAGACCATCATAGAAGCCGTCCTGGGCCAGCTTGACGAAGTTGGCCACGGTATTGGGGGCTTCCTGGTCGAAGAGTTCCAGGTGGATGTCGCCGTGGGGGGTGGTGATGGTGGCGGTGGTCATGGTGGTATCCTGCGCATGGCGGGTGAACGATGGATCGGATTGTGTCGCCGGCCTGGCGCGACACAATGCCCGTCATGCCTGCTGCATCCGGTTTTCCTGAGCGTCGTCCATCCCGCCCGCGTGACCGTCGTCCGGTGGTGGCTGATACCGCCTGGGAGGATCAGGCCCGGTGGTATGAGGCCCGCCACGGCAGTGATGGTGATGACTTCCACAGTCGTCTGATCCTGCCGGCGGTCCGTCGTCAGCTCGCAGCCAAGCGTGGTCAGACCGTCCTCGATATCGGCTGCGGAACCGGCCTATTGGGTCGGGCCCTGCGCGATCGCGGAGTGCGGACTCTGGGGGTTGACGCCAGTCCGGCGATGATCGCCGCCGCCCGCCGTCTGGCCGGTCCGGATGAGGAATACCTGTGTGCCGACGCCCATGCCCTGGGCCGGGTTCTCGATGGCCGCTGCTGTGATCATGCGGCCCTGGTCCTGGTCCTTCAGGATCTGGACCCCATCGCTGATGTCCTGGCCGGGGCGGCGGCCCATGTTGCGATCGGTGGCCGCCTGGTGGTGGTCCTCACCCATCCCTGCCTGCGCATCCCTCGTCTGAGTTCCTGGGGCTGGGATGACCAGGCCGGTATCCAATACCGCCGTCTTGACGGCTACCTCAGCCCGCAACGCCTGCCCATCAAGACCCATCCCGGTCGCCAGCAGGATCACCGTCACAGCAGCAGTCATCACCGGCCTCTGTCGAGCTATCTCAATGCCCTGGGCGGGCATGGCTGGGCGGTGGTGGCCTGTGAAGAATTGACCAGCCACCGCCGTGGCACCAAGGGCCCCCGCTTCGCGGCCGAGGATCGGGCCTGTCGGGAGTTTCCGGTGTTCCTGGTGCTGACGGCCTGTCGGGTGGAGGGCGCAGAGATCGGGAAGCCGAAAGCAGAGACCAAGAGGCCGAAGCCAGACGGCACACGACCGGAGGCAGGGGGCAGGCGTCGCCATCGCGAGTCGTGATGATGACGGGGGTCCAGGTGACCCTCACTGTGTCACGCTATAGTCCCCGCGTTCGATCTCGATGACCATCCGCTCCAGGTGCTCATGGGCCTCGCCGGTGCCGATCAGGGCCAGCGTATCATCACGGCGCTGGGTCGGGCGGGTGTCCCAGCCGCTGTCAGAGTAGTCGACCTCCAGGCGCCCGTCAGTGCAGGGGATCACTCCCTTGGCGCGGTAGAGGAGGGGGCCGAGGCCCTCCAGGGCCTGGCGCAAGCGTGGCCAGTCGAGTGGTGCCGGGATGGCGGCCTGGGCGGTGGTGAAGTGGGGGTCGCGACAGGCGGCGTATTCGGCCGGCAGATCCGGAGGACTGGCGCCCTCGCAGGGGTCGATGGGATGGTGGGCGTGCGTGGTGCGGACGATGGTCGCTGCCGGGTTGAGGTGGCGCACCAGTTCCTCGCAGGCCTCGCGTTCCTCGGAGCTGCGGCAGTCCTGCTTGTTGATGAGCACGGTGCTGGCCGCCGCCACCTGGGCCTGGACCGCCGGGACCGCCTCCCACAGGCGCAGGAAGCTGGCGGGGTCGATCACAGCGATGGTCTGGCGATGGACGAAGGTCTGATCAAGCATGGTCTCGCGCAGAGTTCGGGGCAGGGTGCGGGGGTCGGCCATGCCGCTGGCCTCAATGATCAGGGCCTCCGGCGGGGGGGCGAGGCGGCGGATCTGGCGCAGGGCGTTGATGAAGTCGGTGACCTTGCAGCGGCAGAAGATGCTACCACCGGCCACGCTGACCACTTGATCCTGTTCCAGGTCGAGGCGGGCGCCATCGATGTCACGCGGCGGGAAATCGTTGACCAGGAACAGTAATTGACGCTGGGGGTGCGAGGTTACCAGATGACGTAGCAGGGAGGTCTTGCCGCTGCCAAGAAAGCCGGTGATGAGACAGATTGGGATCATAATGAGGTCCTTGCCAGGTCTCGAAAGGATGATGTAGAGGTGTGGAGTGTGATCGGTGATGATGGCGTCAACAGTGGCTATCCAAGTATGTATACTCTTTTATGCCCCGGACCGTTTATATCGTGAAGACGGTAACGAGAGGTCATGCGGCAGTTATCGAGACCGACCGTGTCCTGAACGGTATGATCATGTCCAGTAATGGCACTTTGAGCACATGTGCGATATGATTATCTGTGTATTGACGGGGTCATGGTTGTGTGAGTGTCGGAGCGCCTAGGCTGCTGGCCGAGGAGAGACTATGAAGCGCGTGATCCCCGTGGTGCTGGCTCTGTGTGGTCTGCTGATGCTGGTCTCGTGGATGCCTCTGGCCCGCATGATGGCCCTTCGGGTGGAGGTCCAAGACGTCATAGTCGATAATATCGTCGTTCCAGATGTCATCCCCCTGACCCCTGAGCAGGTCAGTGTAGGTCCTGGTCAGCCGGCTGATAGCACAGCTTCTCATCCTGCCTTCCGGGGCGCTGATGGTGGTAATGTGCGCCATGACGATGTCCCCCTGGCGCGGTCCTGGCCGGATGGGGGGCCGCCCATCCTGTGGCACACCGAACTGGGCCTCGGCCATTCCGGCTTTGCTGTCCACAAGGGCCGAGTCTTCATTCAGGACTATGACGAGGAAGGTCGTCGGGACATGGTGCGCTGCCTGTCGCTCGACGATGGTCAAGAGATATGGCACAATGCCTATGATTGCGATTTCGCGCCCAATCATGGCTTCACCCGAGCTACGCCGTCGGTGACCGATCGCCATGTTGTGGCCCTGGGCCCCACTGCCGTGCTGATGTGTCTGGATCTGGAGACCGGGCAGCGGCGCTGGGCGCTCAATCTGCCCGAGGAGTTCCGGGCCGTGGTTCCTGGCTGGTGGTCAGCCCAATCGCCGATCATTGATGATGATGCTGTGATTGTGGCCATTGGCGGTCATGGCCGGGACATCACCGAGCGCGGGGTGCTGATGGCCGCCTTCAGCCTTGAGCCGGGGCCGGATGGTCGGCCCAAGACCCTGTGGACCACTCCCAACCGACGCGGTGATCTGGCTTGGAACATGACCCATGCCAGCATCAGTCGCTGTCTGCTGGATGGCCGTTTGACCTACGTCTATCCCTTCGATCGCGGGGTGGCGGCGGTATGGGCTGATACCGGGGTCAAGGCCTGGGAAAGCACCCTGTGGCAGGTCAATACCGCCACCGTGACCCATGTCATCGACTGTGG
>SLQH01000137.1 GCA_007131555.1 Planctomycetota bacterium
GTACCCAGGGCGTTGCCCTGGGCTATCTCATCTCGCCCCCTTGGGGCGATGATCGAGGATGAAGAGGGAGTGCTGTAGTTCCTACAAAGCGCCCCATGACTGCCCAAAGATCGCCTGGACCACTGTGCTTCAGCCCCGAAGGGGCGTCATGAGACAGCCCAGGGCAACGCCCTGGGTAAAGGCCACGTATCTTCACCGAGCCCTGAAGGGGCGCAATAGCATGATGAATGGTCAGTTCAAGATCGGTGGCTTGGGGACACCGTTGCTGAACACCATTGGCCCTAGCCTGTAAGGAATAGACTGACACATCGCCTGGCTTGGCCTTTTCGGCCCCGATTCCGCCGAAAATCCTCACCATAGCTATGGCTATGGCTGCGGTTTTCGACGAAATCGGGACTCGAAAATGCACTGCGCCACGCTCGGTCGCTATCCCTTACAGACTCCTAGAAGGCAGAGATCTAGCTTTTCTTGACGGTCTTGAGCGAAGCGGGCGCGAGAAATCTTCTGACATGGTCGTGCCCACAGAACGCTACGTTCGCACAGGGCCTATGGCGACACGGCATGGGCCACCGGAAATCCTGATGTGCCCTTTAATCTTCTTCTTACGTGACTCCGTGTCTTTGTGAGGAAAAACAGCTTCGGTCCACCCCGGCTTCAGGCAAAGGCTTCCAGGTAGCCGCGTACTTGCAGCCATTGCTCACGGCTGGGCTGGGCGCCGGTGACCTGGACCACCGCCGCTCCGGCCATGGCACCGAGGGTGCCGCAGACGTCCAGGGGCAGGTTGCGCAGGTAGCCGGCCAGAAAGCCGGCGGCCCAGCAGTCGCCGGCGCCGGTGGTGTCGACGGCCTCGACGGTGAGGGCTTCGACGTGGTGACGTTGACCCTGGCTGAGGATCCACGCACCATCAGCGCCCATCTTGACCGCTGCCACCCGGGTACGGGCGGCGAGATCCTCAAGGGCCGCCTCAATGCCGTCCGGACACCAGGCCAGGGCCTCGTCCTGGTTGGCGAAGACCAGATCGACGGGACCGTCGAGCAGTTCGGCGATGAGGTCCCGATGGGCTTCCACCACTTCAAAGGAGGCCAGATCAAGGGCCAGTTGACAGCCAGCTTCATGGGCCGCTGCGGCAATGGTGCGGGCCATGGTCGGTTGATACAGGGCGTAGCCTTCCAGCATGACCAGCCGGGCGTCTTCAAAGCGGTCGGCACGGATACAGGCAGGGTCCAGGGCTACGGCAGCGCCCAGGTAGGTCCGCATGGTGCGTTGGGCGTCGGGAGTGATCATGCATAGCACCCGACCGGTGGGCAGGAAGTCATGCACCAGCAGACGGGGTTCGCAGCCCTGATCGATCAGGGACTGACGATAGAAGATGCCGTATTCATCGTCGCCGATGCTGCCGATGAATGCCGTGCGCAGACCCAGCTGGGCGCAGCCGACGGTGGTATTGGAGGCCGCGCCGCCAGCGCAGCGTTGCGCTGGGCTGGGCGCCTTGGCGAGATGGGTTTCAAGGGCATCGCATTCGATCAGTTCCATGCCGCCTTTGGCGCCGGAAATATGCTGGCCCAGGAAGTGGTCGTCGACCTGGACCACCAGATCGACGATCGGTGAGCCAACGCCAATGATTTCGATATCACTCATTTATGGGTCTCATCCAGCTGTCGGGCAATGTCCATGAGGATGCTGGTGGCTGAGCCGCTGATGCTCGGTTCGGCTGGCGGCTTGTCATCGGCATGGAAGGCGAAGCGGTGGCAGCGGTCTTTGAGCAGGCGCAGAAGGGCCGACATGCCGGTTTCCATGCGGAAGTAGGTCTCGCAGATGGCGCCCTTGCTGATCCAGATCGAGCCCAACAGCAGGGCGCTGGCATCCAGGACGTCGACCCGACCGCTCTTGCCGGTCTGGGCGAAGAACTGCAGCAGTTCCAGCAGGCCGCCCGGCCCCAGTTCACCGCTGAACGCGGCTCCTGCTCCCGCCATGTCGGCCAGATTCATGCCGGGGCTCATGGTGGCTTCGTTGTCGATGTCCGGGGCATGCTGGCCCAGGCTGCCGGGGTCGGCCCCGGCCGGTACCATCTGGAAGCTGAAAACCTGGCCTCCAGCCTGGAGGCGATCCTGGTCATTGAGGGCGCGCCGACCGTTGATGCGTTCGCCATTGATGAACACGCCATTACGGCTGTTGAGGTCGATCACCACCCAGTTGTTGTTCTCCCAGGTCACCTCGGCATGACGACGCGATATGAGGACATCATGGACCGGGATCTCGGCGCTGGGGTCGCGCCCTATGACGTAGCTGCGACCACGCAGGAGGCGATGGGTCTGGCGATCGGCGGCCACCAGATAGAAGTCGATGAGGATGCTCACAGGGGCATATCTACCGTATGGCGGCGTCCAGGCAAGGCGCGAGCCCCGGTCTGCGCTTCCCTAGCCGCTGATTCCTGATACCCAAAGCCATGCAGCTTATCTTCCTTGGTACGGCATCCGGGACTCCATCGATCGAACGCAATGTCAGCGCTCTGGCTCTGCGCTTCGACGATGGTCATTGCTGGATCTTCGACTGCGGCGAGGGCACCCAGCATCGTCTGCTGCAATCGTCGATCCGTCCCGGCCGCATTGATCGGATCTTTATCAGTCATGTCCATGGTGATCATTGCTACGGGTTGCCCGGTCTGCTGGCCAGCATCAATGTCCATGATCGCGGCGCGGCGCCGGTTGAGGTCATTGCGCCGCCGGCCATCGCCGGGTGGTGGCGTTGTACCCAGAAGGCCACCTGCCAGGGCCTGAGATTCCCGGTCCGGTTCACGGCTGTGGCTGAGGCCGGTGACCTGGGTGAGCGGGACGGTTTGGGCGTTGAGGCCGTCGCCTTGCGTCATCGGGTGCCGTGTTTCGGCTATGTCCTGACTGAGGCCCAGCGTCGGGGCCGCTTCGATCCGGCCAGAGCGCAGGCCTTGGGTGTGCCGGCGGGCCCCTTGTTCGGGCGTTTGGCGGGCGGCGAGACGATCATCCTCGACGATGGCCGGCAGGTTGCGCCGGAGGCGGTCCTGGGCCCGGCTCGTCCTGGACGACGTCTGGCGATCCTCAGTGATACCGATGACGCCTCAGCGGCCCTGGAGGCGGTGCGGGGCTGTGATGTGTTGGTCCATGAGTGCACCTATGATGCCACCCGGACTGCCAAGGCCCGTCGTTGGCGCCACAGCACCACGGCCATGGTGGCCGACTTCGCCGCCCAGGCCGGAGTGCGACAGGTGATCTTGACCCATTTCAGCAGCCGTTACTTTGCCGAAGACGCTGTTCTGGGTATTGACGATCTGCTGCGTGAGGTGGCGGAGGCCTGTCCGCAGGCTCAGGTCCATGCGGCTTATGACGGATGGACATTTACCGTTCCTGATCCATGCTGATTCCGCATGATGTGGCCATGCTGCTTGTTGCATGAGCACGATCAACTTGCCACGATATGCGCGCGCTGACGCCGGGTGGGAGAGGCACTGTCGCTGGGCAATGCCATCGTTGATGGTCCGCAGGGCTTTGAGTGCGTGCCGGTGTTGGCGATAGTCGGGTGCCTGAATAGTGACCGTCCAGAAAGGATGTATCATGACTGCCGAGGAACGTATCACTGTCATTGATCTGCCTCAGGAGTATGCCCTGCGCAAAGAGGCCTACGACGCTGCGGTCCAGCAGGTCATCGCCAGCGGGTTTTTCGTCCTGGGTCCGCAAGTGGCCGAAGTCGAGGCTCGTTTGTCCAGCTATGTCGGCAGTGGCCACTGTGTGGCCTGCGGCAATGGCACCGACGCCATGATCCTGGCCCTTGAGGCCTTGGGAGTCGGTCCTGGCGATGAGGTCATCACCACCCCGTTCACCTTCTTCGGCACCGCCGAGGTGATCGTCAAAGTCGGGGCCAAGCCGGTCTTCGTCGACATCGACCCCCAGACCTTCAATATCGATCCCGCCGCCGTGGCCGCCGCCGTCACCCCGGCCACCCGGGCTATCCTGCCGGTCAGTCTCTACGGCCAGATGCCGGACATGATCGCCTTGCAGGAGGTGGCCGATGCCCACGGCCTGCCGATCATTGAGGATGCCGCCCAGAGCTTCGGCGCCACCCAGAATGGTCGCCACAGCTGCGCCGCCAGCACCATGGCCACCACCAGCTTCTTCCCCACCAAGCCTCTGGGCTGCTGGGGGGATGGTGGGGCGGTGTTCACGGCTGACGAATCCCTGGCCGCGACCGTCCGCAAGCTGCGTCATCATGGCGACAGCAGCCGCTACGAGCACGATCTGGTCGGCTGGAACAGCCGTCTGGACAGCCTGCAGGCCGCCGTCCTGATGGTCAAACTAGATCACTTTGCCGATGACCTGGCCCGTCGTCAGGCGGCAGCGGCCTACTATGAGGCCCATCTTGCCGACGTCTGTCAGGTGCCCCATGTTGTTGAGGGCAACACCAGCGCCTGGGCCCAGTACAGCGTTCGGGTACCGCAGCGGGATGCCGTCCAGGCCGCCCTGCGCGAAGCGGGCGTGCCGGCCGCCGTCCACTATCCCCAGCCGATCTACCGCCAGCCCTCCTTTGTGGCCTTGGGCTATGGCGGATTGGAGCTGCCGCAGGTCGAACTGGCCTGCCGCGAGGTCTTGTGCCTGCCCTTGCATCCCCTGCTGACCACCACCATGCAGGACCGGGTCATCGCCGCCCTGCGGGCTGCCCTGAAGGGGTAGAGGTGGAGCTTGGTGTCTTGGTCACTGCCCAATGCATGTGGGCGTGAGCACTTCCCGTACGTTCTTGCCCTCCAAGGAGCATTCATGACCGATCAGAACATCCGTGTCGGCCTCATTGGCGGCGGCTATTGGGGCCGCAACCTGGCCCGTAATTTCCAGGCCCTGGGCGCCTTGCAGGCCTTCTGTGATGCCGAGCCGGCCCAGGTGCAGATGATCCAGGAGACCTATCCAGAGGTCGCCTGTCATGCCGACTGGCAGGGTCTGATCGCGGCCGGGGGCCTGGATGCGGTGGCCATCGCCACCCCGCCCCATACCCACTTCGCCATCGCCCAGGCGGCCCTTCAGGCCGGGCTTGATGTCTTCGTCGAGAAGCCGATCTGTCACAGTCTGGCTGAGGCCAAGGCCCTCAATGCCCTGGCCGAGGCCCAGGGCCGGGTCCTAATGACCGGTCATCTGCTCCAGTACCATGCAGTCCTGGCGGCGATGCGCTCGCGGGTCGCCGAGGGGGGGCTGGGTACGGTCCGCCATGTCGAGGCTCGGCGTCTGAATATCGGCAAGATCTACACCGAACGCAACGTGATGTGGAACTTCGCGCCCCATGACTGCTCGCTGGTCCTGGCCATGTTCGGCGATCGCCTGCCGGCGGTGGTCAGCGCCCAGGGGCACTGCCTGTTGGCCGAGGATGTCTGTGACATGGCGACCATCACCATGCGCTACAGCGATGGGGCCACGGTCCAGATCCAGGTCAGCTGGATCAGTCCGGTCAAGGAGGCCCGTCTGCTGGTCTACGGCAGTGCCGGCAGTGCCGTCTTTGATGACGTCAAGCCCTGGGAGGAGAAGCTCCAGTGGTTCGATGACTATACCGGGGTGATCGACGGTCGTCAGGCCCGTGGCCGTCTGGCCGACCCTCGCTTCATCGCTGTTGAGCAGGGCGAACCCCTGCGGGATGAATGTCAGCACTTCCTCGACTGCTGTCGCAGTCGCAGCCAGGCCCTGACCAGTGGCCGCGAGGCCGCCCGGGTGATCGCCGTGCTGGAGGCCGCCCAACGCAGCATGGACGGCGGCGGTGGCGAACAGCGGGTCGAGGCGCCGTGAGAGGGGGGCTGGTGGGCAATGGAATTGCCCTCACAGGCACCTGAACGTATTGACCACGGTCGAATTAAAGGTTATCGAGCGTGTGTCCCTGGTTTCCCTGATGCTGAGCCGCATCTTTACTCGGAGCACCGGGCCTTGGCCCGTGTGCATTGGCGGGCGATGATCCTTGAAGCCGGTATGGGCTGGGCGTCGCCATGGTTGCCGTAGCCCGCTTGCGGTCGCTGTCACCGTTCATGATTGTGAGTCGCGGTATATGCGATCCGTAGTACTGATGCCCTGCCGCCGATCGGGCTGCCACTAGGAGTCTGTAAGGGATAGCGACCGAGCATGGCGCAGTGCATTTTCGAGTCCCGATTTCGTCGAAAACCGCAGCCATAGCCGTAGCTATGGTGAGGATTTCGGCGGAATCGGG
Organism: Planctomycetota bacterium; assembly: GCA_007131555.1. Lineage (GTDB taxonomy): Bacteria > Planctomycetota > UBA11346 > UBA11346 > UBA11346 > SLQH01. Next base: position 6,205 of record SLQH01000137.1, read on the forward strand.
GCCGAA
>SLQH01000301.1 GCA_007131555.1 Planctomycetota bacterium
GACTCGCTTGGCGAACCCTTCGTGATCTTCGTGTCCTTCGTGGTCAAAAAACCTCTTGCGCTTGACGCTCTGTGGCTCAGAGATCCATGTCACGTAGTGCGTCTGTTGCCGCCTGGTCTGATATCACCACGAAGAGCACGAAGGAAGAGCCAGTCCTCTGAGACCTCGGTGGTGACATGTCACCGTTCTGCCGCGATACGCGGGTGTTTCTTGCTGATCGAACACGTATCGGCAGGCTAAAGCCTGCCACTGGTGATTGGACATTTCAAGCTCTAAGGCGAGCAGGAGCTCGCCTCTCCCAGCGACGACTAACGCCCATCTTCGCATCGTGAGCCGCTGTGACGGGTCCGGATCAACAACCCCGGTGAACTGTTGGACACCCAACCGCCGCCAAACTGCTCGACCGCTCGACCACCTTGGTCGCCAAACGCCTGGAGCAGGGCACCATCCCCAGCTTCCGCCAGGACGACGCAGTCCGCATCCCCCGCCTGGCCCTGGAACGCTGGAAGGCGGTGATGGACCGCTTTGCGTTACTGGATTGAGCCTGGTGGGGGCGAAGACCATCCGGTCTTCTCTGGGGCTCCGGTTTCCCGACGCCTTAGTTGCGCCGGGAGAGGCGAGCTCCAGCTCGCCTCTTTTCCGGCTGGAAAGGAGCTTGAAATGTCCAATCCCCAGGCCCAGGGCAACGCCCTGGGTAGAAGACCAACCCCATCACCGAGCCCTGAAGGGGAGAAATATCGTGAGGCATGCTGCACTGGAGATCGGCGGTTTGGGGATCGTCATTGATGAACGCCATTGAAGCTACGTCACGCCCCCTCACGGCAGCACGCTGCCCTCCTCGAAGAACCAGCGCAGGGTGTCGTGGTCGACCTCAGGAGGGATCGAGTGGTCGCTGTGCAGCATGTAACCGCTGCCGCAGGCCAGGACCGGATCGATGCAGCGCCGCAGTTCGGCGGCGATGGCCGGACGATCGTTGCTGGCCAACAGACGGACATCGATGCCGCCGCAGAAGCTGATGCGGTCGCCGTAGCGCTGGGCCAGGGTCGGCAGATCCATGCCGGCCTTGACCTCCATGGCCTGCAGACAGTCCATGCCGGCGTCGATCAGGCCCGGCACCAGCGGCTCGACGAAGCCGCAGGAGTGGACCATCACCGGCAGACCGTGGTCATGGGCGTGGGCGAACAGGCGGGCATGGCCGGGCTGGATGATGTCCTCGTACATCTGCGGGGACATGAAGGGGTGATCCTTGAAGCCCATGTCCTCGTAATACATCATGTAGTCCGGCAGGCCGACCTCGGTGAACAGGATGTCGAGATGGCGCAGGGTCAGATCGACGTAGGTGTGTACCATGTCCCGCACCCAGTCGGGATCGAGGGCCATGCCCATGAGCATGTTCTCGTGACCGCACAGGGGATGCATCTGCTCAAAGGGGGCGATGCCAGCCCAGTGGAAGGCCCGGCCCTGGGCGGCGGCCCGATCCCGCTGCTGGCGGTAGTCATCGACCGGAACCCGTCGCCGATCGGTGACCAACAGACGCGGCTTGATATCGGCCTCCCAGGCGCTGCGGTCGGTGACCGTGAACCCGACATGCTCCGGAGTGCCCGAACGCTGCTTCATGAAGCGCAGGCGGGCCCCGTTGCCATCCAGGCGCAGGATGCTGTCGTCATCCTCCTCAAGGACCTCGGGAACGAAATCCAGGTTGGCCACACAATTGATCCAGCCGCCTGACAGACAGGACATGTCAAAGTGCTCGACCGCACTCTCGCCCTCCTGCATATGCCCCTGGGCGACATAACGGGCCGTGGTCTCCGGCCACAGACTGTCCCAGTAGGGCAGGCGGTCGACCAACTGACGACGGAGGATGGCCTGACAGCGACGACGATGATCCATGGCGGGCTCCGGGTGGGTGACATCATGATCCCGACCAGGGCCGCAACGGCCATGGCATCGACCGCGATCTCCATGTACTATTCCGGCATGCTGGACATCCTCCTGGATCAGCCTCTGGCCCTCGACAGTGCAGCCCACGGCCGTCTACCGCCGGAATGGTCCTGGACCAATACGGGGGCCGACCACTGGCGCGGGCTGGTCCTGTGGCTGATCTGCGACGGCCACGGCAGCATGCAGTGTCAGGGTCAGCGGCGCGACCTGGTGCGCGGCGATGTGGTGCTGATGCGGATGGATGCCGCCCGCCAGGGTCGCCACGATCCCCGCCGTCCGATGCTGGTGCCGTGGTGCGTCTTCGACCACCGCGAGTGCCCGCCCGCATCCTGGGCCGGGCTGCCGGCCACCACCTACCGACGCTGTCGTGACATCGACTTCGCCGCCGAACTCCTGCACCGGGCCATCAGCGCCCACCAGGAGGACCGCCAGTCTTCGGTGGCGGTCCTATGGCTGAACGCCTGCATGCATGAACTCTGCGCCCCGCCCACCCAGCCGCTGACCGGGCGTTCGGCCCACGCCAACGCCATCGACGATCTGGCCGAGGCCATGCGCCGCCATCCCCAGCGCCGCCATCCGGTCCCGGCCCTGGCCGCCCGCTGCGGCTGCGATCCCGATCACTTCGCCCGCCTGTTCCGTCAGCGCCTGGGCCTGCCGCCCCAGCGCTACGCCCTGCGCTGCCGCATCGACCATGCCCGCTCCCTGCTGCGCTTCGGCGACCTCAGCGTGGCCGAGATCGCCCACCGCCTGGGCTACAGCGATCCCTTCCTGTTCAGCCGCCAGTTCAAGGCCATCACCGGCAGCAGCCCCAGCGACTTCCGCCGTGGTCTGGAAGTTTCGGGGTGACAGGGTTCAAGAGCGGTTGGATGTTCACCACAGAGAGCAGAGAGAGGGAACTGTCAGGCGCCATGTCATCTCTCTGTGCTTTCTGTGTCCTCTGCGGTAAAAAATTCAAGCCGATGTGCCGTCATGGTGCCACTGCATCCTCGTCCTCATCCTTGATGAACGCATCATTCCCAGACGGTTCACTGGCAGTACCGTGATCCGGATCCGGAATGAAGATGTCCGTCATCCACACACCCCGGTAATTGCCACGACAGACGAACACAAAGGTATGGCGCTGACCGGCCAGAGACCTCGGCACGAAGATGGTGTTCTGGCCCCAGGACAGACGCTGGCGGTAGCGCTGATGGTCCTGCGGAGTGACCCAGACCCGGGTCCGCCCCGCCGACTTGACCGCGACCTCGATCGTGGCGACAAAGGGCCACAAGATGGGCGCCATCATCAACGATCCCAAGAACTCGCCGGGCTGGGTGAAAGGATTGACCTCTATCTCAAACAAACTGTTGGCAACATCCAGACCGATCTGCTTGCGATCAGCCTGGCGCCGTACCTCGCGCCGCTCCAAGACTACATGCACGGCCAGATCATCGTCCAGACGCGGTCGCGTACTGCGACCACAGGCGGTCAGGGCCAGCGCCACCAACAGGATCGCCAGCAGGCGAGAAGTGGTCATGGGGTCTCCTTGTCAGATCACCGTCAGGCACGGTGTATGACCACATGCTGGCGATGGGAGACCCGTGTTCAATGGGGACGTTCACGCAGGGCCTGCAAGCACTCCCCTCACCAATGGAATTGCACTAAGAACCACATGATTTCTTGGGATTTCGGACACTGACGCCGGTCATACCTATGGAATGCGTTATCAGATGTGGTCACAGAAGAAGATTTCGATGACAGAGAACGAAATCCCTGAAGACCACGGTCAGATGTATAATGGTACTCGGAGGTCGTTGTCCGCAATGCATGCTGCTGCTGTAGAGAGAGAGTGTGTTCAGATTTTTGAACTACGAATCACGCGAATCACGCGAATGAAAACCACAGCAATACAGGCTTTATATTCATCTCTTCGATTCGCGGGATTCGCGAGATTCGTAGTTGAAATATGCCCTTGAAAACCTTCGAATGAGAAGGGTGACCGTCATGGAACGGAAGATCACTGCCTGACCAGTGCTTCAGGAGATCCTTAGTGCAATTCCATTGCCCCCCTCACCCCTCGTCAGTCGACCCCCCTTCAGGTGCCGATTCCTCGGCCGCAGTAGCGTCCTGAGGCGGCGGGGTGGCGACCAGCACCTGGGCGGCGCGGATGATCTGGTCGCGCAGGCGGTAGCCGGTCCGCACCGATTCGATGATGGTGCCACGGGGGGTCTCGGGCGTGGGCACGGTGGCCACCACCTCGTGCATGCTGGGGTCGAAGATGCCTTCCGCCGGGACCTGTTCGACCCCGGCGTTGGCGAAGGCCGACAGGATGTTGTCGCGGATCATGATGATGCCGGCCACGAAGTCAGCCAGGGAAATGCCATCAACGGCCCGCAGGGCATGTTCGAGGTTGTCCATCTCGATCAGCAAGGGAGCCACGAAGCGGGCCACGGCCCGATCGCCGGCCTCGGCCGCCTCCCGGCGCAGGCGCTTGCGGATGTTATCGAAATCGGCCTGCTGGCGCAGCAGGCGGTCCTGCAGGTCGGCGGCCCGTTGGGCCAGGTCGGCCAAGGGATCAGCCTCGCCATCAGCAGCAGTGGCGGCCTGCTCATCTGGCGGGGGGTTCTGATCCTGGGGCAGTTGGTCTTCTTCTGCCTGCTTGTGGCGTTTACGCTGGGCTGATCGAGACATGGAATCTGTTCCTATGACATGAATGGGAATCAGGGATGACCGTACTGGCGGCCGCCCCTGACGATCAATCGAAGAACTTCTTGAGCTTGTCGATGAAGCTCTTCTGCTCGCTCATCTGCGGGGTTTCGTGCTCGGCCAGTTCCTTGATCAGGTCACGATAACGACCGGTGACCTTCTTGGGCACCTTGACGTCCAGGACCACCAGTTGATCACCGCGTCGACCATACTCATCGTCGATGCCCTGACCGCGCATCCGCAGCACCTCGCCCGGCTGGCTACCGGCAGGAATCTTGAGTTTGGCCCGACCGTCCAGGGTCGGAACGTCGATCTCGGCCCCAAGTACTGCCTGGCTGAAGCTGATCGGCAACTTGCAGACCAGATTGCTGCCGTGGCGCTCGAATATCTCATGCGGCCGCACACTGATGTAGACATAGAGGTCACCACGCGGGCCGCCATCGCGTCCGGCCTCGCCCTCACCGGCCAGACGCATGCGGGTACCATGTTCGATACCGGCCGGGATCGGGACCTTCAGCGACACCTTCTTGGCCTTGACACCGCTGCCCCGGCAGGAGGTACAAGGATCACTGATGACCTTGCCGCTACCGCCACAGGTCGGACAGGTGGTCTGGACCACAAAGAAGCCCTGGCCCTGCCGCACCACTCCGGCACCACCGCAGGTGGGACAGGTCTTGGGCGAGGTCCCCGGCTTGCAACCGCTGCCCTGGCAGGCCTCGCAGGGCTCGTTGCGGCGCAGGTCGATGGTCTTGGTGCAGCCCCGCGCAGCCTCCTTGAGGCTGATTTCGACGTTGATCTTGAGACTGGCCCCCTGCCGCCCGCCACCCCGGCTGCGCCCGCCGCCGCCGCCAAAGAAGCTGTCGAAGATCGAGCCGCCGCCACCGCCGCCGCCGAAGATGTCACCGAAGGCGCTGAAGATGTCCTCCATCGACGAGAATCCGCCGCCGGCATGGCCCATGCCGTCCACCCCGGCGTGACCGAACTGGTCATAGCGCCGCCGCTTCTGATCATCGCCCAGAACCTCATAGGCCTCGGCAGCCTCCTTGAACTTCTCCTCGGCGGCCTTGTCGCCGGGATTGCGGTCCGGATGGTACTGCATGGCCATCTTGCGATAGGCCCGCTTGATCTCATCCGTCTTGGCATCGCGGGACAGGCCAAGGATCTCGTAGTAATCCCGTTTCGACATTACGCAGTCCGTTCTTCTTCCTGGTCACGTGTCATAATGACCGTGTTCGAGAGTGTTTAGCACACAGCGATCCAACTGATGGATCAAGTCCCCAGGGGACCGACAGAGAAACGCCCGAAATGTCCTGGGCGCGCTCAACGCCCAGCAGCACGCGGGCCGTGGCCCAAGCCGCATTATTACACGGAGTACCGGGCCTTGGCCCGCGTACATTGGCGGGAGGAGAAGCTTGAGGCGTATATGGGCCAGGGCGGCGGCGCCATCGTTGCGCTCTCGCTTGCGTGCGTCGTTGCCACTCATGATCGCGAGTTGCGGGATCCACAGGCCGCATTATGGGCATCATGTCGACGCCCAAGCTGGGATTCGGCGAAAGCATGGCCTCCACGCGAC
>SLQH01000456.1 GCA_007131555.1 Planctomycetota bacterium
AAAATGCCCTGCGCTTGTGCTCGGTCGCTATCCCTTACAGACTCCTAGGCGTTGTGAACGCCCAGGGCCCCACTCGGAGCACCGGGCCTTGGCCCGCGCGTGCATTGACGGGCGATGAGTCCTGGGGACGGTATAGGCCGGGGCGTCGCCATCAGTGCCGTATCCTGCTGGCGCTCTTTGTTACGGCGCATGATCACGAGTCGCGGTATCAACGAGCCGTAGTGCAGGTGTCTTGCCGCCGCTCTGGCTGCTACTTGGCGAAAGCATGAGAACCGCGCGTCGGCACACGGGCCAAGGCCCGGTGCTCCGTGGTGGGTATGTGATAGGCGATGGTTGCTGGCGAGTCCGAGGCCGGACAAGGCCAGGCCAGGTGAGGTGTCGGTCATTGCTGACCGACTCCCTGGGCAGGCCGTGTTTGCCAGTCTGCGGGTCGGTGGGCGGTCTGCGTGCAGCCTCCTGGTCGGCGGCAAAAATAGGGCTTGCATTGTCTGCCGGCTCTCTAGAGTCCTCGTCCCGCGCACGTCGGCCCCAGCGTCGACCTCTGCCGGGAGACGGCGATGGCCCGATCCACATCGCTGTCCGGGTGCCGACCCCTGGGAGTCGGTACCGTTGGGTACTGGGCTCGTGTGGCCCTTACCCTTGTGGGGACCAGGCCCTGGCACGGCCGAAGCGCCCACGAGGGGACAACAATCCCGGCGGTCATCGCCATGGATCACTGACGAGCTCGATGAACGGGCTGCCTGTCGGCATCGCGTCGGCAGGGGGGAGACAGAAACGTGAACGAACGCATCCGCATTCGGCTTGAAGCCTACGATCATCGTAGTCTGGACAAGGCGGTCCAGGACATCGTCGAGACCGCCAAGCGTACCGGGGCCAAGGTCGCTGGTCCGATCCCCATTCCCACGCGCATCGAGCGCTTCACCGTCCTGCGCTCGCCGCACGTCGACAAGAAGAGCCGTGAGCAGTTCGAGATCCGCACCCATAAGCGGGTGGTCGAGATCATCGATCCCACGGCCCAGACCAACGAGGTCTTCAACAAGGTCGACGTGCCGGCCGGGGTCGATATCCAGATCAAGCAGACGGTGCGCTGACCATCGGTCGGCACACGCAGGCTTCACAGCGAACAGGGGAACAGCGATGGCTGTATCGGTATGGGGAACCAAGATCGGCATGACCCGCATCTATGAGGGTGCCCAGGCGACCGGCGTGACGGTGGTCGAGGTGCTGCCCAACGAGGTGTTGGAGGTCAAGGACGCGGAGCGTCACGGCTACGCCGCCCTCAAGGTGGCGGTCGGTCCGGCCAAGCGGGCCAAGAACATCTCCAAGGCCCTCAACGGCGAGTATCAGAAGGCGGATGTCGCACCGCGGCGCTTCATGCGCGAGATCCCGGTCATCGAGGGGATCGAGCAGGGCGGCAAGGTGACCGTCGAACAACTGCAGAAGGACGCCGTGGTCCATGTCACCGGTACGTCCAAGGGGCGTGGTTTCGCCGGCGTCATGAAGCGTCACAACTTCAGCGGCGGTCCGGCCAGCCACGGTCACCAGACCCATCGTCATGGTGGCGCCATCGGTTGCCGCATGGATCCCGGCAAGGTCTTCAAGAACAAGAAGATGCCCGGCCACATGGGCGCCGCCCAGGTCACCGTCCGCAATCTGTCGATCCTGGACATCGACCCTGAGCGCCATCTGGTGCTCATCCGGGGCGCCATTCCCGGACCGAACGGCGGTCTGGTGAGCATTCAGCAGCAGTGATGGCAACGATACACGAGGAACGCATCATGGTCGCGGTACCAGTATATGACATGACAGGCACGAAGACCCGCGAGGTCGAGATCGACCCTCTGGCGCTCGACAAGGCGGTTCGTCGTCCCCTGCTCAAGGAGGCGCTGATCGCCTATCTGGCCTCCCAGCGCCAGGGCTCACACTGCACCAAGAGCCGTGGCCAGGTGGCCGGCAGCACTGCCAAGATGTGGCGTCAGAAGGGCACCGGACGGGCCCGGGCCGGCTCCAAGCGGGTGCCGCACTGGGTCGGTGGCGGTCGGGCTCACGGCCCCAAGCCGCGTGACTACAGCTATCGCCTGCCGCGCCAACAGCGTCGTCTGGCCCTGCGTTCATCCTTGCGCTTCCGCCTCCAGCGCGGCGAGATCTGCGCCGTTGAGGGGATCGAAGGCCTGGATGCGCCCCGCACCAAGTCGGTGATGGGCTTCCTGCGGGGAGTCGGGATCGACGGCAAGAGCGCCATTCTGGTCAGCGATGCCCAGGACAAGAACCTCTATCTGAGCGCCCGCAACATTCCCAAGATCGACGTCGTTGAGCGGCGCAATCTCAATGCCGGGCATATCATGCAGCGTTCGCGGTTGGTGTTCAGTGCCGCCGCCCTTGACGCCCTGATCCAGGAGGTGACGGCATGAAGCCGGGACTCTACGACATCATCAAGCGCCCGCATCTGACCGAGAAGTCGGTGTATCTGCGCGACCAGCGCAATACCTACAGCTTCGTCGTCGATCGGGGTGCCAACAAGGTCCAGATCCGCGAAGCGGTGGCCCGCCTGTTCTCGGTCAACGTTGAGAAGGTGACCACCACCAACCGTCATCCCAAGTACCGTCGTGGTCGCAAGGGCATGATGCAGAAGCGGCCGCCAATCAAGATCGCCCACGTGACCCTCGCTGAGGGTCAGAGCATCGAGGGGGTGTGACGTCATGCCGCTGCGTAAACTCAAGCCAGTCACCAATGGCACCCGTAATGCCACCGTTCCGACCTTCGAAGGCATCTCCCGCAAGCGCCCGGAAAAGCGCCTGACCGAGATCCTCAAGCAGAATGGTGGTCGTAACAACCAGGGCCGTATCACCTGTCGTCATCGGGGCGGCGGCCATCGTCGTCTGTACCGCATCATCGACTTCAAGCGCAACAAGCTGGATGTCGAGGGTCGGGTGACGGCAATCGAATACGATCCCAATCGCAACTGCAACATCTGCCTGGTCGCCTATAACGATGGCGAAAAGCGCTATGTGCTGCAGGCCAAGGGCATGCAGGTCGGTGATGTGCTCGTCAGCGCCACCGACCGCTGCGAGCCCAACGTCGGCAACAGCATGCGTCTGCGCAACATCCCCCAGGGCATGGCCGTCCACAACGTCGAGATGAACGCCGGTCGCGGCGGTCAGATCGCCCGCGCTGCCGGCTCGTTCGTCCGCTTGATGGCCATTGACGGCAATCATGCGGTCCTGCTCATGCCGTCTGGCGAATTGCGTCGTATCCACGCCGACTGCCGGGCCACCATCGGTGAGGTTGGCAATGGCGAATATGCCCTGCGCAACTTCGGCAAGGCTGGGCGTATGCGCTGGCTGGGGCGTCGTCCGCATGTGCGCGGCAATGCCATGAACCCGGTCGCCCACCCCCTGGGTGGCGGCGAAGGACATGCCAACGGTGGCCGTCAGCACTGCTCGCCCACCGGCGTCCTGGCCAAGGGCTTCAAGACCCGCAAGGTCAACCATCCAACCGACAAGCTGATCATCCGCCGGCGCAATCAGAAGCGCTCGTGAACGAGGGAATGAATCATGGGGCGTAGTACCAAAAAGGGACCGCACGTCGACCTCAAGCTCCTGGGCAAGGTCGAACAGCAGAAGACATCAGGCGATCGCAAGCCGATCAAGACCTGGTCGCGGTCGTGCACCATCGTGCCCGATTTCATCGGCCATACCTTTGCCGTTCATAACGGTCGGGTATTCATCCAGGTGCTCATTACTGACAACATGGTCGGTCACAAGCTGGGCGAGTTCGCCCTGACGCGCACCTATCGTGGCCATGCGGCCGGCAAGAAGCGGTGAGGGGGACTGTGATGGCAAGCGTATTCCAGGCAATCCAGCGCAATGCCCGCATCAGCCCGCGCAAGGCTCGGCTGTCAGCCGGGCTGATCCGTGGCTGTGGGGTCGAAGAGGCGCTCAACCGACTGACCTTCGACAAGCACCGGGCCTCAGACCTGCTGCGCAAGGTGCTGCTGTCGGCTGTGGCCAACGCCCAGCATCGCGGCGGCATGGACCCCATGGACCTGCAGGTGGTGGCGACCTTCATCGACGAGGGCCTGACCTACCGCCGCTTCCGCCCCTGTGCCCGCGGCCGGGCCCACGGCATCAAGAAGCGCTGCAGCCATATCACCGTCAAGGTCGCGGCCAAGGAACGGGAGTAGACTCATGGGCCAGAAGATCAACCCGCTGGGTTTCCGCATCGGCGTCACCGAGCCTCATCGCAGCACCTGGTACGCCCGGGGTCGGCAGTATGGCCGCTTCGTCGCCCAGGACCATGCCATCCGTAGCTTCATCAAGGACCGCTTCAAGTCGGCGGCCATTGAGAAGGTCCAGATCGAACGCAAGGCCGATCGTATCACCGTGGTGCTGCACAGTGGCCGTCCCGGAGTGGTCATCGGTCGCCGTGGCGCCGAGATCGACGCCGTGACCAAGCACTTCGAGCAGCTCACCGGCAGCAAGGTCAAGATCAACATCATCGAGATCCGCAAGCCCGACCTCTCGGCCCAGCTGGTGGCCGAGAACGTGGCCGAGCAGCTGGAGCGGCGCGGCTCGTTCCGCCGAGCCATGAAGCGGGCCGTCGAGAACTCCATGCGCGAAGGGGTGCTGGGCATCAACGTGCGCATCTCCGGTCGCCTCGGCGGTGCCGAGATCGCCCGCAGCGAGAACGAGATGGCCGGCAGCGTGCCGCTGCATCGCCTCAATACCCGCATCGATTACGGGTACGCCACCGCCCGGACCACCTACGGCATCATCGGCGTGCGGACCTGGATGAACCACGGCTATTACGCCGATCAGCAGAAGGAGAAGTGATATGCCACTGCTGCCCAACCAGGTCAAGTTCCGCAAGCAGCATACCCGCGGTTTCGACGTCACCCACGTCGCCAGTCGGGGCAATACCGTGGCTTTCGGTGAATACGGCCTCCAGGCCATCGAAGGTGGCGAGATCACCTCGCGCCAGATCGAATCGGCCCGTGTCGCCGCCAGCCACCACATGGGGCGGGCCGGCAAGATGTGGATCCGGGTCTTTCCCCATACCCCGGTGACCGGCCGTCCGGCCGAGACCCGCATGGGCAAGGGCAAGGGCAGCGTCAACTACTGGTGCGCCAAGGTCAAGCCGGGCACAGTGCTGTTCGAGCTGGCCGGGGTTCCGGAAGACGTGGCTCGTGAGGCCCTGCGTCGTCAGACCCACAAGATGCCCCTGCGTATGCGCATGATCAAACGGGAGTCCCAGTGATGAAGGCCAATGAACGTCGCGAGCTGCATCAGCGCTCGATCGCCGAACTTGAGGAAGAAGTGGCCGGTCTGCGCCGCGAGCTGTTCGACGCCCGCATTGCTGCCAGCGTCGAGGGCAAGGGCGGTAACGGACAGATTTCTCGCATGCGACGTCAGGTGGCCCGCTGCCTGACCATCATCAACCTGAAGAAGAAGGCCGAGGTGCAGGCATGAGCGCTGAACAGACTGCCCCAGAAGCTGCGCAACAGCGTGGTAATCGCAAACGCGTCGTCGGCATCGTGGTGTCCGACAAGATGGACAAGACCCGGGTGGTGGCGGTGACCGAACAGTTCCGTCATCCCATGTACGGCAAGTACGTCAAACGGACCCAGAAGTTCCATGTCCATGACGAGCAGAATGACAGCAAGAGCGGTGACAAGGTGCAGATCATCGAAGCCCGTCCCCTGTCCAAGACCAAGCGCTGGCGCCTGATGCAGGTGCTCGAGCGGGCGGTCTGATTACAGTACGATCATCAGGAGTTTATGACATGATCCAGATGCAGAGCCGCTTGGGAGTGGCTGACAACAGTGGGGCAAAAGAGGTGATGTGCGTCAAGGTGCTTGGCGGTACCCGCGCTCGTTACGCCCATGTCGGCGACATCATCACCGTCTCGGTCAAGCGTTCGGCGGCCAATGCCGACATCAAGACCAAGACCTTGACCAAGGCTGTCATCGTCCGCACCGCAAGCCCCATCCGTCGTGAGGACGGCAGCACGGTACGCTTCGACGACAACGCCGTCGTCCTCATCGACAAAGACGGCAATCCTCGTGGCAGCCGCATCTTTGGCCCTGTGGCCCGGGAACTGCGGGCCCGTAACTTCATGAAAATCATTTCGCTGGCCCCGGAAGTGGTCTAGGCCAGGAAAGGATCGATACCATGGGCGTATCCAAGACACAGCAGCG
>SLQH01000323.1 GCA_007131555.1 Planctomycetota bacterium
GGCAGCGACCCATGATCCGGCCGACATGTTACGGGAGGCTGCATGACGACGCCCGTCATCGATCTGGTCGACATCAGCAAGACCTACCACAGCCGGCGCTCTGGCACGGTCGAGGCGCTGAAAAACATCACCCTCCAGGTCGACAGCGGCAGTTTCACCGTGTTGCAGGGCCCCAGCGGCTGTGGCAAGACGACCCTGCTGTTGATCATCGGCGCCTTGCTGGCCGCCGACCGGGGCCGGATTCACGTCGCCGGCCAGGATCTTCAGGCCCTGGATGCCGAAGGTCGGGCCCGCTTCCGGGCCCAGCATATTGGCTTCGTCTTCCAGCAGTTCCACCTCATCCCGTATCTGGATGTCCTGGACAATGTCCTGGCACCCTGTCTGGCCCTGCCGCTTGACGCGGCCCGGACCCGGGCCCTGGAACTGCTGGAACGGTTCGGCATGGGGGGCAGACAAGGGCATCTTCCCGATGAACTCAGTTCCGGCGAACGCCAACGAGTCGCCCTGGCCCGGGCCCTGCTCCACCGTCCGGCCCTGGTCCTGGCCGATGAACCGACCGGCAACCTCGACGAAGACAGTGCGACCCTGGTGCTCGACCATCTGCGCCACTATGCTGCTGCCGGCGGCGCGGTGCTGATGGTCACCCATCGCTGTGGCGTCACGGCCGACCGCATCCTCCACCTGCAAGCTGGCATCCTCCAACCCGAATGAAGGCCCTCATGCCCAAACACCTCCTGATGCTGCTCGCCATTGTCATCGTCCTGGCCTTGGGGATAGCCCTGATCCTACGCCCCCACAACGGCGAACGCGAAGCTGCCCAGACGGTGATCCGGCTCTATGCCGGGGCCGGGCTCAAGCCGCCGGTCCATGAAGCCATCGAACGCTTCCAGCGGCGGCATGACGTCCGCATCGAGGTTGATTACGGGGCCTCCAACCTGCTCCTGAGCCGTCTGCGCCTGATGGAGGAGGGCGACCTCTTCCTGCCTGGCGACGCCTTCTACATTGATGAAGCCGAGGCCCTGGGGCTGATCATTGAACGGCGCGACATCGCCGAGTTCGTGCCGGTGATCCAGGTCCAGAAGGGCAATCCCTTGCAGATCAGCGCCGTCAGTGACCTGATGCGGCCCGGACTACGTCTGGCCATCGCCGATGAACGCGCCGCCGCCATCGGTCGCCTGACGCCGCAGATCTTCGCTCTCCACGACATCGATGGCGCAGCCCTGGCCGAGCGCGTGGTCTTTACCTCCATCACCGCTCCGGAACTGGCCCAGGCGGTGGCCCTGGGCCATGCTGATGCCGCCATCGTCTGGCATCCCGTGGCCATGCAGTATCAGGATATGACCGATACCATCGCGATCCCCCCTGAGGGCAATCTGATCTCGCCGGTCAGCATCGCCCTGCTGGCCAGCAGCACCCAAGCGGAGGCGGCCCAGGCCTTCATGGCCTTCCTGCTCGGCCCTGGTGGCCAGGACTGCTTCCAGCGTCATCATTACCAGATCCTTGGATCGGCGCCGTGAACCAGGCGCCATACCACGCCGCCAGCGTGCCCGCCCATCCCTGTGGCGGCAGCCGCAGCATGCGCCTCATCCCCCTCCTGCTGCTGCTGTGCTACGCCGGTTTCCTGGCCCTGTTGATCGGCTCCGCCTTCCTCTATGTCACTCCTGGCGACTTCGCCACCGTCCTGCGCAATCCCGACCTGCGGGCCGCCGCCTGGCTGACCCTCTGGTCAGCAACCCTGAGCGCGACCCTGGCCCTGCTGCTGGCCATACCTGTCGGCCTGGCCTTGAGCCGGCAACGCTTCCCCGGACGCGGCCTGATCGACACCTTGGTCGATCTGCCCATCGTCATGCCTAATCTGGTGATCGGGGTCTTCCTGCTGGTCTTCTTCCGGACCTCCCTGGGCCAGGGCATCCAGGGCCTTGGCCTGCGCTTCGTCTTCGCTCCGGCCGGGATCGTTCTGGCCCAGTTCATCTGTGTCGCGCCCTATGCGGTGCGCCTGATGAAGGCCGCCTTCGATGCCGTCGATCCGCGCCTCGAACATGTCGCCCGCACTTTGGGCTGGTCAGCGCCCCAGGTCTTCGTGCGCGTCAGCCTGCCGAGCGTGCGCGGCGGCATCATCGCCTCCGGGGTCATCGCCTGGGCCCTGGCCATGGGGCTCTACGGCCCCCTGATGGTCTTTGCCGGGACCACCCGACAACGCACCGAGGTGCTGGCGACCTCGGTCTATCTTGAACTGTCAATCGGGCGCATCGGCACCGCCCTGGCCATCACCCTGATCATGGTCTCCTTCACCATGATCTGCCTGCTCCTCTTCAAGCGCTTCGCCGCCTTGCGGATGCCCAGATGGTGAGCCCCCAGCCCCCCCGTCTGCTCATTGAGGATCTGGGCCTGAGCCTGCCCGGCTTCTCCATCACCGGGGTGTCGCTGAGCCTGGCCGCCGGGCGATGCCTGGTCCTGCTGGGGCCGACCGGCTGCGGCAAGACCCTGGTGGCGGACATGATCTGCGGCCTGCGACGACCCCAGGCCGGGCGCATATCCATCGCCGGTCGTGAGGTCACCACCCTGGATCCGGCAGATCGCGCCATCGGTTATGTCCCCCAGGACCATGCCCTGCTGCCCTTCAAGACCGTGGCCGGCAATATCGGCTTCGGTCTGCAGGCCCGCCGTCTGCCAGCCCACAAGATAGCCCAGCGCGTCAACGACATGATGACGCGCCTGGGCATCGCCCATCTGGCCCGGCGCCTGCCAGCCGGCCTCTCGGGCGGTGAACGCCAACGGGTCGCCCTAGCCCGGGCCCTGGTGACCCAACCGCAACTCTTGATCCTAGACGAGCCACTCAGTGCCCTTGACGAGGACAGCGGCGAGGACCTCATCGCCCTGCTGGCCACCCTGCGCCGGGAACTGGGCACCACCGTGCTGCACATCTGCCATCGCCTCGACGAAGCCTTTGCCCTGGCCGACGAACTGGCCATCATGCGCCAGGGGCGCCTGGAGCAGATCGCCAGCCCGGAACAGATCCGTGCCTGGCCGGCCTCGGCCTTCATCGCCCGCTTCCTACGTCTGCGCAACCTGTTGCCGGGCACGGTGGTGGAGACAGCGCAGGGCAAGGTCTTCCGGATTGGCGACCGCGATTGGCTCCCCTGCGACCTGCCCTGCGGACCGGCCCAGGCGGTGCTGCCCTGGTCAGAACTCCGCCTCGACCCCGATAACGGCCAGGAGACCGATGATCGGCTGGGCATCCCTATGCGCATCATCTCCAATCGACCCCAAGACCGCGAGCCTTGTCTGCAACTGGACGGCATCTGCGTCCCCGGCATCTTCCTCGGCGAGGCCTGGCAGGCCGGACGCATCATCACCTGCTCCCTGCCCCGTCACGGAATCTGCCTCCTGCCGTCAGAAAATGACCGTGAGGCCTCGTAGCACGGCCCCCGCGGCCGCCGGCCCCGCGAGCAACCACGTATCGGTGGACTTCCTGCTGTCAGACCCATAATAGCAGGTCTATGCCTGTGGCATATGAGCCACAGCACAAGCGGGAAGCGTATGAGCGACGACCAGGCCGATCCCCAGGCGGCAGCAGATGACGGCGACGACGCCATCGCTCCCTTTTCCGGCCAGGAACCGACCCTGATCGGGGCTGGCCCTGAGGCGCCACGACGGGCTCCAGAGGAGACCCCGGCAGCCCCCTTCGTCGGCAGCGAAGCCACCCTGGTCGGGGCGGCGTCGGCAGACCCTGTCGCCCCCTTCGCTGGGGCCGAGGCCACCCTGGTCGGCCCAGTAGCCACGACTCCAGCACAGCCCTTCGCCGGCGATGAGATGACCCTGGTTGGGACAAGCGCGCCCCCGGTCGCGGCCGCGCCATCTGCCGCACCCTTCGTCGGCGATGAGGCGACCATGATCGGGGCAGCCCCCGAACAGCCCTACAGCGGCGACGAGATGACCATGGTCACGCCTGGGGCCAGGCCCAGTGGCGATGCCACCCAGGTCACCATCGCCACCGATCTGACCCCCAAGACCTTCGCCGGGCGGCCGCGCAGCGGGGCCACCTCCACCGGCTTTGATGCCAGTTGGCATCTTGAGGGGCGCAAGGGGCCGCATACCGGCCAGGTCTGGGGCGATTTTGAACTGGGCGGCATCCTCGGCGAAGGCGGCATGGGCGCGGTCTACCGGGGCATCCAGCTGAGCCTCAAGCGGCGAGTGGCGGTCAAGGTTTTGCCGCCCAACCTGGCTCAGGATGAACGCCTGCTGGAGCGCTTCCGGCTGGAGGCCGGCACCTCCTCACGCCTGCAGTCGCCGCATGTGGTCCAGGTCTACTTCATCGGTGATCACGACGACAACCACTTCTACGCCATGGAGTATGTCGAGGGCACCGATCTCTCGCATATCGCCCGCTCTCGACGTGAAGCCGACGACCCCCTGCGCCAGGAGGAGGTGGTCGACTACATCCTCCAGGCGGCCAAGGGTCTGGCCGAGGCCGGGCGACTGGGCATCGTCCATCGTGACATCAAACCGCCCAACATGATGGTCACCAAGGACGGCCTGCTCAAGCTGGCCGACTTCGGCATCGTCAAGGTGATGGGCGAATCAAGCCTGACCATGACCGGCCAGGCGGTCGGCACCCCGGCTTACGTCAGCCCCGAACAGGGCAAGGGTCTGGCCGACATCGATCAGCGCAGCGACCTCTATTCGCTGGGCGTGGTGTTCTATGAACTGGCCTGCGGCAAACGCCCCTTCGAGGCCACCACCCCCAACGCCCTCATCTACAAGCACTGCTTCGAGGAACCGGAACTACCGCAGAAGATCAACCCGGCGATCTCCACCGAGATCCAGGCGATGATCATGCGCTGCCTGCAGAAGAAGCCGGAGAACCGCTACCAGTCGGCCGACGAACTGGTGCGCGACCTGGAGATGCTCCAGCACGGTTCCCTGCTCAAATCGGCTCTGGCCAACTACAGACTTGGCACCGGTGCCGACGAGGCCAAGCGCGAGCAGATGACCTGGTTCCAACGCCATATTCTGCCGCTCGCCATCGCCGCTCTGCTGGTGATCGCGGCCGGGGTGGCTGGCGGCTGGTGGTTGATGCAACAGCAGCAGGAGATCGAACGACGACAGCTTGAAGAAGAACGGGAAGAGGAACGGGCAGCTGATGCCCAGCGCCGCGAGCAGGAGCGGGCCGCCAACATCCTGCGACCTGCCCTGACCGAGATCCTGGATCGGGTGGCCCCGGTGCCTGATGGCATCGATGCCCAGCTTGACGAACTGGAACGCATCGCCCCAGAGGGTGCCGCTGATGGCGATCTGGTGCGCTGGCGGGCCAAGGTGGCCCAGGTCCGCACCCTGGCCGGGGAACTGGCGGTATTGGACAGCGGCATCCCCGATGTCGCCACCCGCGCTGCCGCCACCGTCGCCCTTGATCGCTACCGGGCCCTGGTCGGCACCGCCGATGCCGCCGCCGTCCGCTGGAGCGATCGCCTCCAGCAACTGGCTCGGCGCGAAGAACAGTTGCGCAACGGCCTGACCGACCTGTTCGCGGCCGTCCTCACCCAGGCTCAGCGCAGCGCCGCTGAACAGGCCCTGGATGAACTGGCCGCCCTGACCGCCGCTGACGACCCCCTGCTGGTGCAAGGTCGTGAACGCCTGCGGATCTACGACCAGCAGGTCGGCGGCCTGCTGCAATCTCTGGCCGTCCTGGATGAAGGCGGTCGGGTCACTGAACAGCATCGTCAGGAACTGCTCACGGCCCTGGGTCAGTTGGCCCCCCTGCTGGGCGAGGGTGACGCCCGGGTGCAACGCTGGCGGACCCGCCTGGAGGCCGCCGGTGACCTGCTGGCCCGACTACGCGGATCAGTGACCCCGGTCTTCGCCAATACCGCCCGACCAGCCCTGCCGGCGATCGAAGCCATCGAGGGCGATCTTGATCTCCTGGCCCAACTGGTCGGTGAGGATGATGCCGAAGTGAACCGGTGGCGCACCCAGGCCCGCAACAGCCGGCAGCGGATCGCAGAGCTGCGTGAACGTCTACAATCCCTGCATGCCGCCCTGCCAGACGATGGGGTGGCCACCGCCGCCCAGTTGGCGGCAGGTGGTCCACGGACCGAGGAACTGGCGGTGCTGGCCGGTCCCGGCGATGAGCAGGTAGCCCAGTGGCAATTGCTGCTGCGCGACAGCCAGGCCCAGCTCAATGCCTGGCAGGCC
>SLQH01000235.1 GCA_007131555.1 Planctomycetota bacterium
CCGGTACGCAATGGCCGGAGGCCCCGCCGATGATCACCGCCTTGGCGTCCTCGCCACCGGCCGCCGCCAGGACGCTGGCGATGGTGATGCCCATGGGGAACTCGTAGACCCCCGGCCGCTGGACGTCGCCGGAGATGCTCATCATCTTGGTGCCGGTCGAGCCGTCGGTGCCGATGCCGGCGAACCATTGCGCCCCCTTGGCCAGGATGGCCGCCGCCAGGGCGAAGGTCTCGACGTTGTTGACCACCGTCGGCTGGCCGTTGAGGCCGGTGTTGACCGGGAACGGTGGCCGGTTGCGGGCTTCGCCGCGCTGGCCTTCCAGGGACTCGATCAGGGCGGTCTCCTCGCCGCAGATGTAGGCTCCGCTGCCCATATGGATATGGATGTCGAAGGCGAAGCCCTTGCCGACCGCATCACCCAGCAGGCCGGCCTCGCGGCGCTTGGCCAGGCAGGCCTCCAGGGCCGGACGCAGGTAGGTGTATTCCCCACGCAGGTAGAGGATGCCCTCATCCGAGCCAATGGCATAGCCGGCGATGGTCATGCCCTCGAAGACCAGATCGGCCCACTCGCTGAGGATCACCCGGTCCTTGAAGGTGCCGGGCTCGCCCTCGTCGGCATTGCAGACCACGTACTTCTTGACCCCACCGGCCGCCGCCGCGAGGTTCCACTTGACGCCGGTAGGGAAGCCGGCTCCGCCCCGGCCGCGCATGTTGGAGGCGCGGATCGCCCCGATGACATCGCTGCGGCTCTGGGCCAGGGCCTTTTTCAGTCCTTCACCGGGGGTGATGGTGGCCAGGGTCATGTCGTTGCGGATGGTCATGCGTGGCTCTCCTCGACCGGCTGGGTGGTGTGGGGTCCGAAGGCCTTGGCACAGCTGGCCAGGATGTCGTGGACCGCTTCAGGGCTGACGGCGGTGAAGACCTGATCATTGATCAGCATGGCCGGGCCCTGGTCACACATGCCGATGCAGTTGGCCCATTCCAGGGTGAAGCGTCCGTCCTCGGTGGTCTGCCCGAAGTTGATGCCGAGATCGTTGCGCAACTGCTGGGCCACGGCGGTGGTGCCGGCCATGGCGCAGCTGATGGTGCGGCACAGGCGGATGACGAAGCGGCCCTGGTAGCGATCGCTCAGGAAGGAGTAGAAGGTGACCACGCTGTAGACCTCGACCGGGTGGATGCCCAGGCGGTCGGCGATCACCTGCATGGCGAAGTCGCTGATGGCGTGGTAGCGCTGCTGGACATCCTGCAGGATCGGGATCAGCCCCGACCGGGTGCTGCCGTGGGCGGCCACCATCTGATCGATGTCAGCCATCAGACGGTCCTGTTGGGTGTTGAGCATCATGCGCCTCCCTTCTTGAGCAGGGCCGCGACCTTCTCCAGCAGCAGCTGTGGAGCCACCGGCTTCTCGACGAAGTCATCGACCGGGGTCACCGCCTCATCCTTGCCGTAGGACATTCCGGTCACCTTGGAGATGCTCGACATCATCAGGATGGGCTTGGCAAAGCCGGCCTTGCGCAGGTCCTGGGCCATGGCGATGCCGTCGTCGGGCTCGGTCATCATGATGTCGAGGATCAGCAGATCGATGCCGCCCCCCTGGACCAGGGCCATGCCGTCCGGACGGCTGCCGGCGGAACTGACCTGATGGCCTTCCTTCTCAAGGAACAGACGGACGGCGTCGACGATATCGGGATCGTCATCGACGATTGCGATGTTGGCCATGGGCGAAGACCTCCAGGAACGGGAGTGGAAACGATTGTCGGGGCCAGCACGGCGATTGTGAAAAATCGCATCGGCTGGCACACATGCTTTGTAACAGTCCGCTACGTATCGTCAACGGCGGCGTGTCACCGGCATGCCCAGTGTCTGACGGTGTTGCAGATGCCGTTGTCTGGGGACGGGTTGACGCTTGACCGAGCTGGGAAAGGCGCTATCCATTGCCCTCCCACGCAGCGCCAGTGGCCTATCGCCTGCACCGGTAGCTCAATTGGATAGAGCACCTGACTACGGATCAGGAGGTTCGGGGTTCGAATCCCTGCCGGTGTGCCAGCAACGCCCCACGTATGACAGCCGTCGTGCGTGGGGCGTTTCATGTCAGGTCTTGATTCATCCAATAGGCCTGCTGCCAGACAGGCTATGCGCTGTTCAGGGCCGTGGCCAATTGCTGCCGGGTGTAGGGTTTGCGGATGAAGGCGGTGGCGCCGAGGGCCTGGAGCTCGGCCATGGTGTCGTCGTCGGCGTAGCCGGTGGTGATGTAGATCGCGATGTTGGCGTCGATGGTGCGCAGTCTGGCCAGACATTGTCGACCGTCCATGTCCGGCATCGCCAGGTCGAGCAGGACGGCATCGATGCCTCGGCGCTTGGTGCCCAGCCAACGCAGGGCCTCTTGTCCACCGTCTACAGCATGGGTCTGATGGCCGAGGCTGTGGAGGAGGGCGGCGGTGGTGTCGCGTACCGCTGCTTCATCATCAATCAGCAAGAGATTGAGCGCCCGACCGTCAGATGGCGTTGCGTTGGCTTCCTGGCTGGCCGGGGTCTCGGCCAGGGGCAACAGGATGGTCACCGTGGTGCCATGTCCAAGACGGCTGTCGATGCTGAGTTGACCACCACGCTCGGCGGCGAAACCATGTACGGCGCTCAGTCCGAGGCCGGTTCCCTTGCCGATCGGCTTGGTGGTGAAGAATGGTTCTGTGGCCCGGGCCTTGGTGCTGTCGTCCATGCCGGTACCGGTGTCAGCGATGGCGATGGCGACCATTGGCCGATCGTCAGCGGGGGACGATGACAGGCGGGAGGTGGTGATCCGAATGTCGCCGGGGCCGACGATGGCATCGCGGGCATTGATCAGGAGATTCAGGACTGCGTTCTGGAGCAGACCTGGGTCGGCCATGACCAGCAGTTGATCTGTCGTATAGGCCTTGTGCAGCTTGATGCGGGGGTCGACGGTGCGCTCGAACAGGCCCAGGGCCTCATCGATGATGGCATGGACGGCGACCTGGGACACGATTCCCGGTCCCTTGCGGGCACAGGTCAGCAGTTTGTCAGTGAGGGAGGCGGCCCGCAAAGCGGTGCTTTCGATGCCGTCAGCCCGTGCCTTGAAGGTCTCTTCGGTGGCGGTGGCGCTGAGCAGTTGGGCATAGCCCAGGATGCCCTGGAGCATGTTGTTGAAATCATGGGCGATGCCGCCGGCCAACTGGCCGATCGCGGCCATCTTTTCACTGTGGCGCAGGCGCTCTTCGATTGCCAGTTGATCGGTGATATCACGGCAGACGACGATGGTGCGCTGGACCAGGGCGATGGCGGTGAATTCAACCGTGCGATCACTGCCGTCCTTGGCCCGGACCTTGAAACAGGCCGGAGCCAGGAAGCCATCGTTGGCACGTACCCGGGCCAGGCTCTCGCTCCAGCGGTGCCGCAATTCCTCGCGGTAGGTCTCGTCGGGATAGGCCAGGCGCCACCAGCAGTCCATGTTGGGCAGATCATGGTGATCGTAGCCGTAGGTGTCGGTGAAGCGTTGATTGATGAAAAAGATGCGGTCCTCGTGGTCGATGCCCAGGGTTGGTAGTGGAAAGTGGATCAGGGTATCGCGCAGTTGGCGTTCACTGGCCGCCAGGCGTCGCGTCCCCAAGCGCATGAGCAGGAACAGCATGGCGCCGGTGGCCAGGATATAGAACCATCCCTTGATGGTCTGAAGGCGGGACAGGACCAGGGTGTCGTCGGTCATGCCGGCGATGACCTGATCCGAGAACAGGATCCACAAGGCCCCGAGGACTACGTAGATCAGGGAGATACTGGTGGGGGTGAGGCGTGCTCGAAACATGGGAACAGCAGTATAACGACGATGCTCCTCAAGGGCAAGCAACGCTCAGCACGCTCCCAGTTGGTCCAGCAGCGTGAGATGATTCGAAAGGGGGGTGCGATGGCGATTGTTGCCACCCACCTTTCAGGTGAGTGGCCTGTTCGGCGTACCGTTCGCATCAGTGGATGCAGGTGTCCGGAGATGCTCGGTTCAACTGCGGGGTCACGCCGGATGTTCGGGCATCGGCAGATGCTGCTGGCTGCACCAGTCCAAGACCTGGGCGAAGGGGACCTGCGCGCAGCTGGCAAAGAGGGGATGGCCACGGGGACCATTGCGGCCGCTGGTGGCGGGTGAGCTGATGCCACAGAGGAAGCGGGCCTGCTGGCGCGGCTGCGCCAGGGCCTGGGGATGACAGGCAGCGAGGGCGGGGAAGGCTGCGAGATCGATGTCCTGGATGCTGTGGCTGCGCCGGGCGGGCATCGGCGGAGCGGGGATATCGGGTTCTCGGCAGCGATCGCAGTGACCGCAGGGGGGGATGGACTCGCCAAAATACGCCAGCAGATGCTGGGTGCGGCAACCGCTATCCTGGGCATAGGCAAGCATGCCGTGCAGGCGTTCGATCTCTCGCTGTTCGTGCTGGAGGAAGCGGGCAGACAGTTGATCAGCCAGGGCGCTGAGGTCATCGGGCTGACGTGTTCGCCGCAAGCGCAGGCGGTATCCTGCCATGTGCAGTTCCCCCTGTCTCTGCTGCTGGAGGTGCTCCAGGGCCCGCATGGCCACGGCACGTCCATGGCCGCTGCTGGCTTCCAGCTGGGGGAGGTTCAAGGTCCACCATTTCTTTTTGCACGAACTGGCGGCAAACAACTGCTGCAGGTAGCCTTGTTGGCGTTGGGGATACTGGGCGATAATGGCTTCGGGATCCTGATGCAGGGCGAAGCGGATGTCGGAGTAGTAGAAGCCCTCATTGAGGATCCAGCCGTCCAGTTCCAGGTGGGTGAGGAGGGTATTGACCACCAGGCTGCGCAGGTCATAGCGCCGTGATAATTCGTAGATGGCGCAGTCACAGGTGTCTTCGGCCAGGACCTCATTGACCAGTCCGGCCAAGGCCTTGGCATCTGGCGTGTCGCCGTAGACAA
The DNA here is from genome assembly GCA_007131555.1 of Planctomycetota bacterium. Lineage (GTDB taxonomy): Bacteria > Planctomycetota > UBA11346 > UBA11346 > UBA11346 > SLQH01. The sequence continues at coordinate 4,929 of SLQH01000235.1, forward strand.
AGTTTTCCAAGATGGTGCAGTCATCGGCGCAGGCGAAAAGTTCGCAGATGCTGGATTTGCCATCGCGGCCCGCGCGGCCGATTTCTTGTTGGTAGCTTTCGAAGCCCTTGGCCAGGTGGTAGTGATAGACGTAGCGGATATCGGCCTTGTCCACCCCCATGCCGAAGGCGATGGTGGCGCAGATAATCGGCAGGGAGCCGCTCATAAAGGCATTCTGCACGGCGACCCGTTCTTCGGCCGCCATGCCTGCGTGGTAGGCCTGGGCCGATAGGCCAGAGCGCCGCAGATGAGCGGCGCATTCCTCGGCCTGTCGCTGCAGGGTGACATAGACAATGGTGGGGCCGGGGGGACGCGCCTGCAGGCGCTCAAGCAGCATCTGGGGGCGCTGCTCATCGACACAGGGGCTGACCCGCAACTCAAGATTGGGCCGATAAAAGCCGGTATTGACCACATCATCGCTGGCGATGGCAAAAGCCTCGGCCATGTCCTTGACCACCGCTGGAGTGGCAGTGGCGGTCAGGGCGAGTACCCGCTCCACCGCCAGATCCTTGGCGGCCTGGGACAACTTGAGGTAATCCGGGCGGAAATTATGGCCCCAGGCCGAGATGCAGTGGGCTTCGTCGACGGCCAGCAGGCTGATCCGCATGCCCGCCACCAGGGCCAGGAAGCGCTCGTTGCCCAGGCGCTCTGGTGCCACATAGAGCAGCTTGAGGCGTTGCTCACGCAGATCATCCATGACCCGCCGATAGGTCTCTTCATCGAGGCTGGAATCGAGGCGTGCGGCGGCGATGCCACGGGCCTGGAGGACATCGATCTGATCCTTCATGAGGGCGATCAGGGGTGATACCACCAGGGTCAAACCGGGAAGCAGCAGGGCCGGAAGCTGGTAGCAAAGACTTTTACCTGAGCCAGTGGGGAAGATGGCTGCCGCCGAACGCCCCGCCAGCAGGCTGCTGATCACGGCCTCTTGTCCGGGACGAAAATCGCTAAAGCCAAAGCGGGCGTTGAGGATTTCCCGAGCGTGGCTGACGGTTGCTGAGTGGTGGTTCATACGAACACCATAGGCATGAAACGAGCCCTGCAAGGATGATCTGCGCGCGGCATGGAGCCAGACGGCTTGACGCAGAGTTCGCTAGGAGTCTGTAAGCCTAAATCCGGCTGTTGGCTTTAGGCTGGAGGCTTTAGGGTTGCTCTACAAGGCGATATAGACAGATTCGGACTTTCACCCAGAAGGTGAACCGATTCTGTAAGCGTATATCC
>SLQH01000468.1 GCA_007131555.1 Planctomycetota bacterium
CATGCTTTCGTCGAATACCAGCCAGGGCGTCGCCATGATGGGCGTCATACGGCCTGTAGATCCCGCGATCTCGTCATCATTCACGGCGATGATGAACGCAAGCGTATTGCAACATGGTGCCGCCGCCCTGACCTATGTCCGTCTCAAGAATCTCCGCCCGCCAATGTACACGAGCCAAGGCCCGCGTACTCCGGGTGAAGATGCTGCGATCCTGGGAGTTTGTTGGGGATCGACTGACACGTCGCCTGGCTGAGCCATGCTCGGTCGCTATTCCAGACAGGCTCCCAGACGCCTCAACCTTAATCCGGTTGTTGGCTTTAGGCTGGAGGCTTTAGGGTTGCTCTACAAGGCGATATAGACAGATTCGGACTGTCACCCAGAAGGTGAACCGATTCTGTAAGCGTATATCCGCTTGAATAGCAACCCTAAGGCCCAAAGTCCATAGCCTAACTGCCGTTTTTAGGCTCAAGAACCTGAGCCGTCATCTATCATCAAGAAGTCGTCAAGCAGCCAACGCTGGTCATAATATTCGTCAAGGGCCCGTTCGATGACAAAGCCATGACGAAAGTAGAAGTTGATGGCCTGAACATTGCGACGGTTGACACGCAGACGCACGGGAGCGGCTCCGGTTGCGCTCAAGGCATCGCGCAGGGCCTGGAACAGACGCCGCCCCAGGCCTCGTCCCTGCCAGGCCGGATCCAGATACAGACGGGTCACACCCGGTCCACCCAGGCCGGGATCGTACCGGCTCCAGGCACCAAAGCCGACAGCCTGCTGATGTCCGTCCTCCATCAGGAGGTAGTGCTGACCTGCGGCCATCTGTCGGGCCAGGGCGTCAAGCGCATACAGACCCGCCAGCATGGCCTCGGTCTGCTCGACACCGATGATCGACGGATAGTGGCGACGCCAGATATGCCCGGCCAGGGCAGTCACCAGGGGAATGTCCTCGGACTCGACCTGTCGTATCCGGAACTCCTGAGCAAGTCCTGCCCCGGCATCACGAGATCGTGAAGGCCCGATTTCAGGCATGATCTTCGGCCTGCACCGGATTGCGCAACACACCGATGCCCGCGATCTCGACCTCCACCACATCACCGTGGGCCAGGGGGCCGACCCCGCTGGGTGTGCCGGTGGCCACCAGATCACCGACCTGCAAGGTGATATTGCGTGAAATGAAGGCCAGCAAGGCGGCGACCGGGAAGATCATATGGCAGGTATTCGACTGCTGCCGCACCTCACCGTTGACCCGACAGGTGATGTCCAGGTCCTGGGGGTCAGCGACATCCTCGGCCAAGAGCAGGGCCGGGCCGACCGGGCCAAAGGTATCAAGGGACTTGCCGCGAAACCAGCCCGAGCGATCACCCTTCTGGAAATTGCGCTGACTGACATCGTTGAAGCAGGTATAGCCGAGAACATGCGACAGGGCTTCACTTTCGGGCACATTGCGGCAGCGGTCCTTGACGATGAAGGCCAATTCAGCCTCATGGTCGATGCGCGGCGCGGCAAAACCATAGTCCTCGATGAAGCGCGGAATGATGATCGGCGCTCCGCAGGCAGTCAGCACATTGGGGGTCATGGCGAACAGCACCGGTTCATCCGGCACGTCCACCGCTGCACCACGCTGATCAGGCGGCAGATGTTCAGCGATATGGTCACGATAGTTCAGCCCCACCCCCAGGATGATACGGGGATCACAGGCGTAGCTGTCGTCGCGATGGAGAATAGGCAGGGTGATCATGGCAGACTTCCTGTTGAACTGGATTCCGGACTCATGACCGCCTTGAGACTGCATCCGTGGGCAGCCGTCAGCTCATACGAACTGCGCAAGCCGGGCAAGCTATATCCGGTCATCAACCTCAATACGGTAGGTGGCGATATCCTCGAGCCACGCGACCCGTTCACGGGCGCAGGTCAGCAGCAGCTGGGAATTGAGACGTTTCCCGCGAGGAACCCGGGTGAAATCAGTGGCCGGCGAACCGTCGATCACCGCCAATACATCACAGGCCCCATCGATGGCCTCCAGAGCCATGCCGATGACCGGTTCGGATTCGGCAAGCGTCTGATCCTCACGGCTCATCTGCCAGCCTTGGCTACCGGCCTCGGCGAACAGCGTATTCATCATACCGTCAAGACCAAGCAGCTCGTCGGCAAGTCTGGCGCAGGCTCGCGGGGCGCTCTCCCGCTTGTTGGCAGCGGGCCGTTCCACGGTCTCTCCGGAGGCCTTTTCCACAACCGCGTGAAAGCGCTCCAGGCATTCCTCGAACAGCGGCAGGATGTGATGCAGATAGCGCGAGGCGGAGCGACGGCGGGCCAGGGATTGGACATCAAGAGCCAGATAGCGCGGCAGCGATGCCACTCCAGACGACTGATCCATGCTGATTGACAGGGACAGAGGTGGGGCTCCTCCGGCACGCTCGCGGCAATCGGCCACCAGACGCACCATCTCGGCGAAGATCTTGCGCAAGGCCCCAAAGGACCGTGTCAGCACCTGCACGCCATAGACCCAGCGGGCTCTGTCAGCGTACAACTGCACATCGCGACTCGCATCACGCAGGGCCTGGATCAAGCCGGACAGGGTCTTGAGACGATACGGAGATGACTTGAGCAGACGGGGCCGGAACCGACGAGGATCGTCGATCAAGGGCACGCAGCGGCGCAGGAGCAGCAGGTTGCTGACGCATTCGTCCATCCGACGATCCAGCAGGGTATGGGCCTGCTCCTGCTGTGATCGACTGGTAACCAGCACCCGTTCCAGTTCCTGGATCTTATCCAGCAGGCCGCTGGCATCCCGACCGGCGCTCAGGGCCCGCACCGCTTGGCGGTAGAGGTCCAGGCGCTGATCGTCATCATCACGAGCATGAGCCTGCAGTTCATAACGAGCCAGCATGGCGTCACGGTTGACCATCTCCTGACGCAAGGTCTGCTCGCTGCGTTCCAACTCGACGACCCGGGCCTGGAGGCGGGCGGCGTCCTTTTCCAGGAGGCGCCCGGTCTCAACCAGATCCGCCACCTCGCGGACCACCTTGCGGGCAGATGACGACAGGCGCGGACCAGGATCGTCGCCATCATTCTGGCCGTCCTGATCGGCCTCGGATAGCGGACGGCGACCAGCCATGGCCGCCTGTTCAAGGGCCTGAAGGAATGCCTGATGCTGTTGTTTGGTGTCTTGGGCCACACGCCGCACGGTGGCATGTTCATTGCGCCAGCGGTCGATCAGACGGGCCATCAACTGGGCCAGGTCCAGATCAGTGGGCACCTGGTCTCCCCACTCGACCAGGGCGGTAGCCACCAAGCCGGTGGCCCGGGTGATGAGGTCCTCATGGTGGGCAGCCGCCAGACTGGTGCTGCCCAGAGCCGCCTGGTGACTGTTGAGGTCGGCAATCAGGTGATCAAGACGCTCGCTGACCGACTGAGTCCGCTCTTCCCAGAACACGATCAGGGTGTCGAGCAGGGCCCGCAACAAGTCGGAGTCAGGCTGCTCGCCAGTGGCCAGAGCCTCAACCCGGGCGTTGAGATCAGCCGCATCCTGGCGGAAACGGGCCGCCTCGAACTGGGCCTCATCGGAACGGAAGGAGGCGAAGAAGACCTGCCACAGATCAATGATGATCGGAGCAATGCCACCCAGGTCGGTGGCTGGGGTGGCCAGATGGGCGATGGCCCCCAATGGATCCGAACCCAGATAGCCGCAATCGCGGGCCGCTTGGACGGCGGCCCCGGCAATCTCGGCATAGGCTGCCTCCATGGCGACAACGGCGTCGGCATGATCCTGCTGGATACGTCGCTCAAGGCGCAGCACAGTTGATCGCATGACTACAGTCTAGCAGCGTCATCCAGCCGCTCCAAGACCGGAGACCCGTGAGGACCGGCCCCTGGCATGCACACGATGCTGGGCGATACTGGCCCACGTCCTTGACAGGACCTTGCCGCTGGCATGAGCGATGACAACAAGCATACTGATCATGCGATGCGATGCGCCGGAGCAGATGAGGAGCGATACACGCCATGACGGTCCGCCTGCGCAGTCCTGACCAGACCTGGACCCTACCGGTCGGCGTGTCGGTGATCGGTCGTCATCGCGACTGTCAGCTGAAGATCGCCGACCCCCGCCTGTCACGAAGGCATGCCCGCTTCGTGGTCAATGACGATGGCAGTGTAGTCGTCCAGGACCTGGGCGGCATCAACGGCACTCTGGTCAACGGCGATCGCATCAACGGCAGCCGCAACCTGAACCATGGCGATCTGATCATCGTCGGGCCATGCGCGCTTGAAGTCCTGATCGACAACAAAGCCACAACGGCCCCTCCGCCGCAGCGCCAGGACAGCAGCACGGACTTTCCACGTAGCCATCCCAGCCACCAGGCCTCGACCAGTTCACAGTTACGCCCGGCCAGCGCCCGCATCAAGCAGGAAGCCCTGCAATCACATGCCTCCGGCAGCACCTCGTCCCTTGATGCTGCGGCCCCTGACAGCCGCGTTGCCACGCCCTCGCCCAACACCCTGCCTGAAGCCCGGGCCTCAGCCCTGACGGCCTCGCAAACAGCTCCTGGCGCGCATCGTTTCGCTCCCACAGAAACAAACGATGAATCAACCACCTCGGTACTCAAACCCAGTCGGGCCTCACAACACGACATCCATGCCCTGCAACCGAATATCAGTCATTCACTGCGTGATCTGCGTCGCCTACGGGCTGCCCGGTTGATCGCAGGCAGCACTGATACCCTGCTGGCTCTGCTGGGCGGCAGCCTGATTGCCATCCCCCTGCTGATATGCGCCACGGCCTGGGCCCTGTTCCTGGCCTCGGCCGGCCTCAGCGACGGGCGCATTGACATGAGCCTGCATGACGATCCGGCCTCCTTCGCGGCACTCATCACCGCCCTGATGCGCCCTGGGGCCTGGTCCGGTCTCAGTGAGGTTTTGGACCTGCTGCGCAACGAGGACCGGCAGGCTTTCCTGGTCTTCTTCATCGGTGCCACCCTGGCCGTGCTGGCCTGGATCCTGGTCCCCCTGTTCAGCCTGGTCGCAGCGACCATGATCAAGGGCGCTCCCTGGTGCCATCGCCGTTGCGGCCTGACCATCCGCAACCACCACAACGGCTTCCATCTCGGTCCGGTCCGCAGTCTCTGTCGCTGGCTTCTGGCCCTGCTGCTGGCCCCAGCAGCCGTGGTCTGCATCGTGCTGGGACGGCATGGACCGCATGACATCCTCGCCGGAAGCCGTGTACAGACCCATCGCCCCTAAGAGCTGGGCACCTTCACAGCGGCCCTACGAGACAGCTCCAGGTTCAGGGCTCTGTTTCTGCCTCTGCCTCCCCAGTCTCGTCCAAGACCTCGTCAAGGGGCTCGGTCTCTGGGGCCGGACGGTGATATTCGAAGCCTTCCATGAAGGCGCGCCGCACCCGCCGGGCTTCGCGTGCCGCACGGGCCTGTAGACGGCGCTCATGACTATCGCCAAAGATCAATATCTCCGGTCGCTCAGCGATGCGGGCACTGACATCATCAATGCTGATAAGGACATGATTGAAATCCTGGGCCAATGCGCCACTGGTCAGCAACTGCCCCAGAAGACCTTGTCCGGCACCCAGTCCTGTCAGCAGACGCCTGGTCATGGTCACGGCCGGCAGCACCTGTCGCATGACCATGGCCCGGTCTTTCTCCAGATGGGCAATCAGTTCATTGGCTCCAGTGCTGACCGAGGTCAAGCGATGGGCCAGCGCCTCAAGCTCCTTCACAGCGGCATCGAACAGGGGAGCACTGGTCTCCAACTGGGTATCAGCACGGGCCACCAAGGCATCTACCCCAGAGAGGGTCGTCCGACCGGCCGCAGCCAAACGCAGTTGCTCTTCACGCACGGCGGCAAGAGTCGCCCGCGCGTCAGCGATCAGGGCATCCAGATCGTCCAGGTCTGTGCGTACGGCAGCCACCAGGGCCCGGGTTTCGGTCACCAAGGCATCGCCGCCAGCCGCAATCCGTTTGATGTGCCCTCGCACTTCCGGCTGCATGAGGTCCGCCAATCCTTCGATGATGACTTCAGACTGGGCCGTCAATCGTTCCATGAAGGTCGGATCGACGCGCATCTCGGCACTGCCGTCCATGGGCAGATGATCGCCTGGCGCCGAGCCCTCCAGGCCTGGACTGAAACTGAGGTAGGCATCGCCGAAGATGCCCCTGGTGGACAGGGCCAGGCGGGC
>SLQH01000293.1 GCA_007131555.1 Planctomycetota bacterium
CGCCGACGGCCCGGCCCTCGCCCCCCTGCTGGAACGCTGCGGCTGGACCTCGGCCAGCCCGGTGGTCAGTATCGGCAGCGATCCGGCCCTGACGGCCCTGTGTGCCCAGGGCGAAGAAGCGGCTGCTGCGGCCCGGATCACCGCCCAGATGGAGACCGCCGCCATCCTTCATCACCTCCTGGCCCTGGTCGCCCGCCTGACCACCCAGCGCCGCGCCCAGGCCAGCGGGGTGGCGGCGGCCCTGGAGGGCGAGCCGACATCAGTAGCCGCCATGGCGGCCAGCGCCGGCATGCCCCAGGAACGGTTCGTGCGCCTGTTCACCAGCAGTTACGGCCTGACCCCCTGGCGCTACATCCTCAACCGTCGCATCGACCGGGCCAAGTCCCTGCTCGCCGACCGCAGTCTGGCAGTCAAGCAGGTGGCCCGGGCCGCCGGCTTCAGCGATGCCAACTACTTCACCCGCCTGTTCAGAACCCGCACCGGCATCAGCCCCCGCCGCTTCCGGGACAGCCTGCCGGGGTGATGCGCCTATTCCTACCCCCCACCCCCAGCAAGCGGCAACCAGACCACGAAGCGGGCGCCGCCCAGGGGGCTATCGTCCAGGCGTAGTTCGCCGCCGTGGAGCTGGACCATGGTGTGGGCCACGGCCAGGCCCAGACCGGTGCCTTCGGCGCGGGTGGTGTAGAAGGGGGTGAAGATCCGTTCGCGGTCCTCGATCGCCACGCCGGGGCCGTTATCGTCGACAATCAGGCTCAAGGAGCCGTCCGGCCCGCGTTCGAGGCCCACCTGGACCCGCGCCTGGGCCGGATCGGGATGCATGTGGAGAGCGTTCTGGATGAGGTTGAGCAGAACCTGACGGATCTGGGTCGGGTCAAGGCTGAAGCGCTGCGATCCCCAGGCATCGGCAATGGCGATGACCGGAGGCGGCCCATCATCTTCCCGGGCCTGGGCTTCGACCAGCTCAACACATGAACGCACCAGTTCCACCACCGGAACGGCGCGACACTGCGGCTGCTGAGGACGGGTATAATCAAGCAGACCGGTCACGGTATGATTGAGATGACGCACGCCATCAATGATGGCATCGACATAATGCATGGCTCGACCGTCATCCGGCAGATCGCGCCGCAGCAGCGAGGCGAAACCCTCAATGCCATTGAGGGGGTTGCGGATCTCATGGGCCACACCGGCCGCCATCTCACCCAGGGCCTTGAGGCGCTGGGCCCGTTCGAGCTGCTCCTGGAGATGACGCAACTGGGTGACATCAGCAAAGGTCTCGACCGCGCCGATGATCTGTTCCCCCTGCCGCAACGGCGCAGCCTGGGCATCCAGGATTGCACAACGACCATCAGCACGCTGCCAACGGGTCTGGTACCGTTCGATGGTCCGACCATCGGTCAATACCTGCAACATCGGCGAGTCGGGGAACAGGGCCCGGTAGTCGGCCCCTAAAACATCGCTGCACCGGTCCGCCAGCAGGGCTGCCGCCGGGGGATTGCAGGTGGTGATGCGAGCATCAAGATCAATGGCAATGATACCGGCCGGTACGCTGTCGACCACCAGATCAGTATAGGCACGCAAGCGGGCCAACTGCTCGACCTTGTCGCGCAGGGCCGCATTGCTGTGCAACAATTCCTGCTGCTTGACAGTCAGCACCTCTTCAAGGCGCTGGGACCGAGCCTCCAGGGCCCGGGTGGTTTCATCGAACAGTCGCAGGGCGGCTTCAATGTCGGGCAGGGCCGAACGATCCATCACCCCTCCGTGTCAAGATACCGCGCCTCACCGGGCCGCGTCTCAAGCATATAGCCACGTACCGCCTTGGCCTGGCGAGCCTCCTGCTGGACAGCGGCGCCGTGCTGCCGGCGCAGCGTATCAATGGCTTCCAGCAAGACTCGGCAGGCCTCCTTGGCAGCCTGAGCCTGAGTGGCCAGTTCAGCAGCGCTCTCGCAATCAACACCAGACAGACTGTCGGCCAGGGGCATATCCGACAGGCGCGATGCCATCTGATCAAGATCGTCTACGATGACTGTGGGATTTTCACCGGATTGCAGACGGTCAAGCAGCCGACAATAGGTCTCACGGGCCACCGCATACCCCGCCAGAGCCGCTGTCACGGCATCATGCGCAGGCCGATCCGTCATGCATCCTCCAAGTCTGCGGTGACGGCGACGGTTCGTAGCAACTCCTCTGCCGGTTTGACCAAGAGGCTTTCGGAATGACGCCGCCGCAAAATGCCGAGATGCTCTTCCGCCTCGGCCATCAGGACGTCCCGTTGTTGCGGTTCTATGGAGATACGATGCACCGCATACCATAGTCGATGGTAATGGTAGGTTGGGCGATGACTGACCGGCACATCCGCCGCCACCACCTCACTCAAGGCGGCAAAACCGGCCCGCAGGTATCGCTCACGTTGTTCGACAGTGCTGCCTTCGCCATGAAGATTGCCATAGCATTGGGCGATCATCAAACGGTTGGTGGCCTCAAGGCCGCGCAGGATACGGGGATCGACCTGAGCCGGAGGCGTATCCAGGACATCACGACGCTGCACAGCAGCCTCTCGCAGATGCATGTCCAGCACCTCCTGCAGGCGCTGCCGGGCTTCCTGATTGAGAAGACGCTCATCTTCAAGATCAGAGACATGACGCAGGTCTATGGGTGGCAGATGGCCGCCAAAATCATCAAGGAGTTGTTGCAGACGCTGGTCAATGGTTCGTAGACGCTCCTCCATCTGTCGAGCCAGACGTTGCCTGGGATCACTGGGCATGGGGCTGACCGGCCCCGGCACCATGGGCTCGCGCGCCCCATCCGGACCAAGGGGAGGCTGGGGATCGACATCGACGGCCAGCAGCGTCCACGCCCCCACCACGATACAGACCGCAACCCTCAAGTGGCGACAGACCGCCAACAACAGGGCAGGGACGCTGGATACCGGCAGCCAAGGGAAAACAGGAGACGGCACGGCAACATCAGAGCCGTGATCAGGGCCACGACCGCATACCGAGGCACGATCATGCCTCAGCCCTGCGCTGTGCCATGCTCGGTCGCTATCCATTACAGACTCCTCGGCGACACGCTCATTCCTGATCCTCATCAAGGCGAGCCTGATAGGCGCGGATGGCCTCGGCAAAACGTCCCTGTCGCTGGTAATGGTCGCCAAGCAACTGGGCCGCCAACAGCACGTCCCGATTCATATCGCCATCATGGGCACGGATGATGTCGCGCAAGGCCTGTTCACCACGATCAGTATCACCGGCCATCAGCGCCGCCCGCCCCAGGCCCAAACGGGCCGCCGTACGCAGGTGTCCGTCCTGGGACTGCACCACCAGATCGTACTCACGGATGGCCTCGCGCAGCAGTTCTCCCCGTCGCCGTGGCTCCTGCTGGGCAGCCGCGAACTGGGCCTGGGCGATATAGAAGCGCACAGTGTTCTCGACGGCACTGTCGTATCCGGCCAGATCACCCTTGATATCGCCAAGCAGCTGGCTGATCTGGACCTCGGCCGATCGCCCATCACGCAGACGATCAGAGCGCAACAAGTTGTACAGTTCGTCGATCAACGGCCCTCGAGTGCGCAGCTCCTGATAACAACGAGCGATGGCAATGACCAGATCGGCATCCATCCCGGCCTCCCGATAGCGCCGCCGGGCCCGCAGGAAGGCGAACAAGGCCTTGACATAATCCGGCTGTGACCAGCGCATGTGGACCTGGCCGATGCGAAAGGCCGCATTCTGGTAGATCTCGACATCGGCCAGAGGATCTGCCTGGCCGTCAACAACGCGATCGAACAGTTCCTGATAGATGTCCAGGGCCATGTGCAACAGACGATCAGCAGCCGTATGACGGTCATTGCGGAACTCCTGCTGGGCCTGGCGATAGGCGCTCTCGGCAATCATGAAGCGGATCTGGTCGCCAACGCCCTCACTGTCCTGGACGTGGGCCAGCAGATGTTCACGAGCCGCCTCATAATCACCGCGCGCGAAGAGCAGTCGACCGATGCTCAGCCGGGCCCGGGTGATGATCTGATCATGGCGCGGGTCGCGACCGAAGCGCTGCAACAGGACCTCCAACAGATCGCTGGCCTGAAGACGGGCGGCATTGTCGACCCGACCGGCGGCCTGTGACGCCTCAAATACCCGGCGGCTGGCCTCGGCAGCAGCATAATAGACCTGGGGCAGATGCGGATCATCATCATCAGCCTGGGAGATGTAGCGGACAAAGACGCCACGGGCGTCACCATACTGGCCAAGTTCAAGCAAGGCCGAGCCATACCCACGCACTGCCCGTCTGACCCATGGGCGGGCAGGAACAAAGGTCTCATTATTGTGATCGAACCGCTCTATGACGTCCAGGTAGCGGTCCAGGGCCAGCCAATAGCGGGAACCGGATTCCTCGCGCCGGGCCAGGGCATGCTGGTGGGCGGCGATGCGATACAGGGCCTCGGCACTATGGGGGTCGCTATCATCCCTGGCAGCGTGCTGCAAGGCACGAGCGGCCCGTTCACGCAAGGCCTGCACGCCAAGCTGACGGGCCTCAATGTCAAAGATGACGATCCGGTCTTCCTCATCCTCTTCCCAGGCCATGCCCACCTGACCCAGCAGGCGGGTCAAGGCTTCACGCCATGGTAATTCGTGGACATGGAGGCTGACCAGACGCTGGGCACCGCGCACCTGGCGATCGTCGATACTGCGCTCCATCAGGCTCATCAGCTCCCGGTAGACCACTTCGACGCGCAGGCTGTCTATCCTGGCCGTGACCAGCTGGTGACCACCACGCCATAAAGCCAGCTTGAGATCGTTATCGCCGATCCTGGTCGCCACCCGCTCCTCTATGAAGCCGTCTGGATCAACGGCCTCCTCAAGCGGCTCACGTTCCTCTGGGAGCGGCGTCTCTGGACGACTCACTTCGGGCACCTGGCCTGCTTCAAGCAGGGCCCGCACGCGCGAACGGATCCGCATCATGGCCCCAAAGTCCGCCACGACTCCGTCACGGTCCAAGACCACTTCGGCCTCACTCTCCTGACGAACAGGCTGGACCTCGATCAACAGGGGGCGTTCCTGCGGCGGCAGGGGCGGCAGAGGCTCCTCCTCAGCATACAGCGTGGTCATCACCAGGACCGCCAGCAACCCGGCTACGATACGATGCCATGTCATAGCAGGCCCTCCTCGACATCAAGGTCGGGATCGACGGCTGCCAAATACAACTGGCCCAGCAGCAGGAAGGCTTGACGGACCGCTGTCCGGTTGCGCCGTAACTGGTCGCGATCAAGGCCTCGCCCCTGATCCTCATCATCGTCAAGATAATATTGTTCGTTGGCCAACAGATCGTAGAGGGCCTGCTTGGCCTCGTCGCTGCGACCGATGCGCATCAGGCTGTCGGCGTACGCGACGTAGAAAGACGGATCATCCATCAGGGCGCCGCTGCGTTCACGCATGGCCCGCAACTCCCTGAATGCCCACAGATGGGAACCCTGGGCACGATGATGTTCGGCCAGGCGCCAGGAGATGCGGTCGAGATGGGCAAAATTGTTGCGATACCGCTGCTTGAGACGTTCACCATGACGCACGCCGGCATCGATCTGCTCTGAATCCGCCGAGGACAGCAGACTGTCGACATAACGCAGATCGTCATCGAAATCATCGCTCAGGGGCACCGCCTGGGCGTCGTGGCCGGTCCTGATCTCGGATGTCAGACGATTGATGGAGCTGACCACCAGGACCAGGGCCAAGGAGCACATACCCAGCAACAGCACGCCAGCCACCAACAGATATCGGGTGCCGCGCCATTCCTCAGGGCTGAGGACCCGCCCACCGGACGCGACTCCATCGCCAGACGCCCCCCCCATGCCGACCATGCTCGGCTGCACGGCATCGGTCAGCGACATACGACTGCTGCCCTTGTTGAGCAACTGCGCGACGTTCTGCTCACGATCACTGAGCATGGCGTCGATCTCGTCCTTGCTGGGCATCTCGCCACTGGCCTGGGTCAGCTGATCGACCAGCAACTGGATGTCATCCTGATTGATCAATGACGACGATTCAACGCGACTGGTACCACCAGCATGCTTGTCGATCAATGACTGGAGACTGTCGGCGGTGATTTGTTCGGTGGCTGGAACGGCCCCGGCCGGCACCTCTATCGGCACCGCCGCCTGGTCAGGCCGCGTCGCCTCGCCGGTGGTATCAGCACCCCCGCCACCGGCCAGATCTGCCAACATGCGATCAATGTCTTCCTGGCTGATGCTGGCACCGGGGTCATCGCTGCCGGCAAGGGCGTCATCATCATCATTGTCATCGTCGGCAGGGGGAGTGGTGGACGCCGCTGCCATCATGGCATCGATTTCTGCCTGATCCAAGGTACGCTCGCCCTCCGCATCAGAGGGCGCTTGCTGATCATCACCTGCAGACCCAACTGCGGCGGCAGCCTCCTGGGGCGCCGCCACGTCACCCTGCATCTGGGCCAACAGTGCGTCGATGTCCCCCTGGCCCAAAGGGCCGGCATCAGCGGAAGGGCCAGGATCAGGCTGCTGGGCAGCCGGCACAGGCTCAGGAGCCGATGCCTGTGATGAGCCAGACGACGCCCCGTTCTCAACCGGAGCACCATCGCCCTGCATCTGGGCCAGGAGGGCATCAATATCGTTCTGGGCCAGGGGTCCGTCCGCAGGACCCTCGATTTCGGTCTGGGGGGCTGCCACCGGCTCGGAAGCGGCAGCAGGCTGGGGGCCATCGCCCGCCGCCACCTGCTGCAGCAAGGCATCAATGGCACTCTGATCGAGCATCCCGCTATCAGCCGCAGCCGGCGAGGCCGCTGGCTCCTGTGCAGGCTCCTCCGCGGGCTGTGCTGCTGCCTCAACCGTCTGGGGCTCGGCCTCCTCGGCCTCGACCGGCACCGGCTGTTCACCGGTCTCGCCGCTCATTTCGGCGTCCATCGACGCGAACAAGGCGTCGATCTCCTCCTGGCTCATAGGACGTGGTTCATCGGCCATGGTCTACTCCCACAACATGGCCCGTTCGCTGGGCGTCACCCCGACTGCGGCCAACTGGACCTCGGCCAGGCTGCCATACCACAACAGGGGCAGCCCGGCCCGCTGCAACTGCCGCCGCAGCTCCGGGGCGGCTCCGACCACAGCCTGACGAGGCCTGTTGCGCAACCATGCATATACCCAGGAACCGAGCGCCTCGACAGCCGACATGTCTATCACCGCCCCTTCGGCAATCGGCACCGGCCATAACATGTCTCCCTGCCAGCGGGCGATGGTGGTCGTAGCCTCGTCATTCATGATCCCACCCTTGTCCGGACGCATTCCACAGCCATGCCACCGTCCCGTTCAACAATCCGATCTGCCAGATCCGCTATCACGGCCCGTCGATCACGGGCTCCATCATCGGCCTGCCAATCCACCGTGCCGGCCAACCAGGCGCGCCACCACCCGGCAGCAGCATTGACCACCACACGACCGCTCGGCAGGGCCTGCATCAACTCAGCAAGCAATTGCCGTTCCCGTTTTCCCTCCAACTGGCTGCCAATCTCCTCGAAGAGCCTGTAGGCCTCCTCTGGATGCGTCCATTCCAGGCTTTCAACGGCTATCTGCTGCTCATCAAAGCCCTCTGGAACAGGACGGATCAGGCTGGACCCCCCGCCCTCCAGGGAGATCAGACACAGGTCCCAGTCTCTGCAACGATCGCCCAGGCGGCCGATGCTGGCCTGCAAAGTCTGCATCGCAACAGGTTTGGTGAGAAAATCGACACAGCCCAAGCGCAAGGCCTCGACCGCATCATCAAAGGAAGCGAAGCCGCTCATCAGGATGAACGGCACCCCCCACAGACGTACGCCGTCCAGTCCGCTGCCATCGGGCAGCTTGAGATCGGAGATCACGCCGTCAGGAGGGCGCTCAGCGGCCAGGGCCTTGGCTGTCGCCAGATCGGCAGCCGCCATCACCTCGTGCCCCCAACGCCGCAAGGCCCGATCCAGGGCACTGCGTATGGCATCCTCATCTTCGACCAGCAACAGACGCATTACCACACCCTCATGACAAGGCTCAAGGGCCAACCCAAGCCGCCGGCGACACCCGCAGTCTTGAAGATGGCTACAACCGGCACCATGTCCATTCTCCATCAAGGCAGTCGCACGCAAACGCCGACCCCGACAGCATGACTATAGCACATGGCATGCCACGCCACGACCGAGAACGAAAGCCGGGGCCTGACCGCCCGTCCTGACCCGCTCCACTCTCGACAAACGGCATCGCCATTGGTATACCTTATGAACAGACGTCACTACCCAGTCCCTTGGGTCCGTAGTTAGCAACAGGCCAAGCACCGGATTGGCAGTGACACAGGTCACCGCCGCCCTCAGGCACCAGGAGTACTTCGTGGAGATCACAACTGTTTTTGGCGATCAGATCACTATCAGCGATAGCCAGATCACCACCTTCATCAGCCCACTGATCGGCTTTGACCACCTGCGTCAATTCGTCTTTTTCCAGAAACAGGATGGGCCGTTGTCGTGGATGCAGTCCCTTGATGACCCGCAGGTTGCGTTCTGTGTCCTGGCCCCCTTCTCCGCCGGCCTGGATCCCGACATGGACATTGCCGGAGACGACGTCAGCGACATCAAGGCCGCAGGGACAGACGATATCGATGTCTTCACCCTGGTGGTACTTGATCAGGATCGTGCCAAGATCCGCACCAATCTCCGCGCTCCGATCCTGGTCGGCAAGACTTCACGACTGGCCAAGCAGATCATCGTCGACAATCCCCAACTGCCCCTCCAATTCCCCCTCAAGGCCCTGCTCGACGAGAACCCAGGTCCATGCTGATCCTGTCCCGACGTGCGGGTCAAACCATCACCATCGCCCTGGACGATCCCGGCGAGGAGATCGTCATCACGGTACTGGACGCCGATCGCGCCGGCCATACGCGCCTCGGTATCGACGCCCCCCGCCGCCTGCGCATCCTGCGCAGTGAATTGCTCGAAGAGGTCCGCCAAAGCAATCAGGCGGCGTTGACCGGCCCTGAGGCACTGGCGCATCTGCCCTGGCTTGCGCCCCCTACTTCGCCCCCGGAGACTGCGCCATGAGCATCACCCGCACCTCTTTTGAAGAAATCGTCGATCGCATCCACACCATCCCCTCGCTGCCCGAGGTGGTGACCCAGGTGGTACGACTGGTCAACGACCCCAAATCCGATGCCGCCCAGATCAACCACATCATGGCCAAGGACCCGGCCATGGCCGCCAAGATCCTGCGCATGGTCAACTCGGTCTACTACGGCCTGTCGGAACCGGTCCACAATCTTGAACAGGCGATCATGATCCTGGGCTTCAAGACCATCCGCTCGATCGCCTTGTCGATCTCGGTGATCAACGCCTTCCAGCAGAAGGATGCCGCCTTCAACATGCGATCCTTCTGGACCCACTCCTCGGTCTGCGCCTGCATCGGCCGGATGATCGGCACCAAGATCGGCATCAAGGATCCGGAACTGTCGTTCATCGTCGGCCTGATCAAGGATATCGGCATGCTCATCTTGGTGGAGCATGCGCCTGAAGAAACCCGCGGCATCATCGCCCTGGCCCGTGAATACCGTCTCGACCTGCGTACTGCCACCCGCAAGGTCATTGATACCGATCACATCGAACTGGGTGGATGGCTCTGTGAGCGCTGGGGCATGGAAGAAGTCGTCATTGACACCGTACGCAACCAGCTTGACCTGGAAAAGGCCGGTGATCGCAAGCAGGTCTCGATCTGCCTCTTTGCCGAATACCTCTGCGGCCTCAAGAAGGTGCGCATGCCGGGACAATGCAACGAACCGACCCTCGACCCTCTGGTCTGGCACCACCTCGGCCTCGACAAGACCGCCCTGGTCGACGTTCTGTCAGTCATCAATGACGAAGTCGACAACGCCAAGCAACTGCTGAGCATGGCTGCCGGATAACGCACCGATGGGCACAGTCCCTGTGCTGCCCCTTGATACCTGGATCAGCCAGAATCTGTTGATCCATGCGACGGTGATCACACCTACGCTGTCTGCCGGATCTCTTGTGAAACGCTCTCCATGAGATGCGTTATGATACTTTATGATATCACTAGTGCGTATTTTTTCCCGTGCCCGGTCCTGTTTTATGTTTCGTCCTGTTGTGATGACGCCGCCCTATCGATCAGCCCTGCGCTGGTCGTCCTGCATGGCATCCGGGATCATGCTGGCCCTGCTGATCGCACCATTGACCGGTGCTGAATTGGAGATGATGGCTGGCAACACCATCACCGGCGAGATCCTCGACATCAATGATCAGGGCATACGCGTCACCACCAGCATGGGAGGCTCCAGCGCCACCATGCTGCTGCGCCGCCACCTCATTCACAGATATCGTACCAACTCTGACAGCCCCTGGGAGATCGTCACGCCCAGGCCGAAGGTCGAACGCCCAGAGCCAGAACCGCAACCAGAGCCCGGCAGGCCCGTTCGCCCTGCCAGACAGAGCATGCCGCTGCCTGATCGCGGCTTCTTTGGATGGCGCGGTGATGGTAGCGGGAGTTTCGGCGACGATCTGGAGCCGCCGACACACTGGGACGACTCACGCAATGTCGTCTGGAAACGGGAACTGCCGACCTGGGGATCGGGCTCACCCACCTTGTTCGGCGATGCCATCCTGGTAACGAGAGAACCCCATACCCTGCTCTGCATCGAGCGCTCTGACGGTTCCATCCGGTGGCAGGTCGAAAACTCCCTGCCTGAGGTCCTGGGCTCTGGAGAAGACCCCGGCGATGCCCCGCCATCAGGACTGCGGGGATGGACCATGGCCACTCCGGTCACAGACGGCACCCACATCTGGGTCGCATTCGCCCAGGGCCTGATCACATGTTTCGACGCCTCTGGTAATCGGGTGTGGGCGCAACCGCTCAATACTGTCGGACAGTGGGGAGCAAATCTCAGCGCCTCGCCGCTGCTGTGGCGAAACCTGCTACTGCAACAGAGTGCTGACGGGTTGATCGCCTTTGACAAGCGCACCGGCCAACGTCTGTGGCGGGCCAGTTTCTGTTGCCACCTCCTGGGCACAGGATGCTTCATGGACATTGACGGGAGGACCCATCTGCTCTCTACCGAAGGCCATCTGGTGCGGCTTGATGACGGCCGACAGCTTTCCGGACGGGTGGTCGACAGAGCCTGGCAGAACTGGGGACCATCGGCGGTTGCCCATAAGAATATCGGTGTCTTCCACCTGCACGGCAGATCCACGAAGAACGAAACCTGCATTCAGGCCTTTCGCTACTCGCCGACGGGTGAGGCCGAGAAGATCTGGGAGGTCATAGCAGACCCTGACTACAACTACTATACCCGCATGGGCAACTCGCCCCTGATCCACCAGGGCATCTATTACGCCACTACTGACGGCGGCCTACTGGTGGCCATTGACGTGGAAAGCGGCGAGGTCTTGTACAGACACAAGTTCAACCGTGTCAATTATACTTCGATGACCCAGGCTGGGCCGTATATCTATATCAGCGGCAGAAACCACATGCATATCATTGCCGCCGGCCGTGAGTTCAGGGAGGTGGCAACCTTTCCCCATGGATTCACCCGGCCGGAAGCACGGCCATGGTTGTTGATATCATCACCGATCTTCGTCGGTCGGGAGATGTACGTCGTCGACCATACCCACATCTGGCGCATCCAGAGCAGATAGCCCCGGACATCCGCTCAATCTACGCCATGGCCATCACGGTGACGGATGGCGCGCCGCCACGGCCGCGCCGTGGGCAGTCAGGCCTTCGTAGGCGGCGAAGGCCTGGACGCCGGGGCCATCCTCGGCCAGGGCGGCGGCATCGTAGTGGATGGTGCTGGAGGCCTTGAGGAAGTCGTTGGCGCTCAAGGGGCCGAAGAAGCGGGCGGTGCCGCCGGTGGGCAGGACGTGGGACGGACCGGCGTAGTAGTCGCCCAGGCTGACCGGGCTGTAGCGCCCGAGGAAGATGGCCCCGGCGTGGCGGATGCGCGTGAGGCAGGCGGCGTCATCGGCGGTGTGCAACTCCAGGTGTTCGGTGGCGAAGCGGTCGGCCAGGGCGCAGGCGCTGGTCAGGTCCGGGGTGACGATGATGGCCCCGTAGCGCTCCAGGGCGGCAGCGATGGCGGCGGCACGTTCCAGGCCGGCCAGACGGCGGGCCAGCTCGTCGGCCACGGCCGTGGCCAGGGCCGGCGCCGGGGTGATGAGGACGGCCGAACCGGGATCATGCTCGGCCTGGGCCAGCAGATCGGCAGCGATGCAGGCCGGATCGGCCTCGGCATCGGCCACGATCACCACCTCGCTGGGGCCGGCGATGGCATCGATGCCGACCCGGCCGAAGAGCTGCCGCTTGGCCTCGGCCACGAAGGCATTGCCGGGCCCGACGATCTTGTCGACCACGGGGATGGTGGCGGTGCCCAGGGCCAGGGCGGCGATGGCCACCGCCCCACCGCAGCGGTAGACCTCGCGGATACCCAATTCATGGGCCAGGGCCAGGGCCAGGGGGGCGATCTCACCGCCGCTGGGCGGCGACACCATGACGATCTCCTCGACCCCGGCGACCAGGGCCGGGACAGCGGTCATCAGGACCGTCGAGGGGTACAGCGCCCGGCCACCAGGGACATAGATGGCAGCCCGCTGCATCGGCGTGTAGCGCAGGCCGAGGGTGCGCCCGCCCCGCCGCAGGGGCTCCGGATCACGATGCCGGATGTGTTCCTGGTAGGCCTGGATGTTGTCACGAGCGGCACGCAGCACCGTCATCAGGGCCGGATCAGCGCTGGCATGGGCACTGGCCAGATCGGCGGCACTGACCCGCAGGGTCTGGGGCGTGATTGCGGCCCGGTCCAGACGATTGGTCAGGGCGCAGACCGCCGCATCGCCCTGGTCCCTGACCTGGGCGATGATATCGGCGACGATGGCCGGCACATCCAGGTCAGTGGCGGTATCGGCGGCGGTCAGGGTGCCACTGCGCAGCAGGCCCAGCAGGGACTCGATGCGGCCGTGATAGTCGGCATCCTGGGGGCTAATGATGGCGATGGCCATGGTTCAGGCCTCCTGGCTGGGGGCCGTCCGGGCGCTGACCTCGTCCTGGAGGCGGCTGATCAGGGCCGCACAGTCGAGTTGGCCGAGCTTGTCACCGTTCTGGCGTTGCAGGGACACGGTGCCGGTCTCGGCCTCCTGGGCGCCGACCACGGCGAAGTAGGTGACCCGGTCGTTGCGGGCCCGACGGATCTTGGCCCCCAGCTTGTCGGCGTCGGTATCCAGGGTGGCGCGCAGACCGGCGGCCAGCAGCCGACCGACCACCTGGCGGCCGTAATCGATGTGGGCATCGCTGATGGCCAGGACCCGGATCTGCTCCGGAGCCAGCCACAGCGGCAGCTTGCCGGCGTAGTGCTCGATGAGGATGCCGATGAAGCGCTCGAAGGAGCCGCAGATGGCCCGGTGGAGCAGGATCGGGTGGCGCTTGCTGCCGTCGGCGGCGACATAGGTGGCGTTGAGGCGCTCGGCGCTGCACAGCTGGTAGTCGACCTGGATGGTGCCGCACTGCCAGTCACGACCCAGGCAGTCGGTGAGGACGAACTCCAGCTTGGGACCGTAGAAGGCCCCCTCGCCGGGATTGATGCTGACCTCCAGACCGGCTTGGCGCACCGCCGCCTCCAGGGCGGCCTCGGCCCGATCCCAGTCGGCATCGCTGCCCACCCGCTTCTCGGGCCGGGTCGAGAACTTGACCTTGACGGTTTCAGGCGGAAAGCCGAAGTCGGCGTAGATCTGCTTGAGCAGGCGGCAGAACTCGCCCACCTCGTCGCCGATCTGCTCCTCGGTGCAGTAGATGTGGCCGTCATCCTGGACGAAGCCGCGCACCCGCATGATGCCGTGCAGGGCCCCGGAGGGTTCATAGCGCACGCAGGGGCCGAACTCGGCCATGCGCAGGGGCAGGTCGCGGTAGCTCTTGAGCCCCTGCTTGAAGATGGCGATATGGCCGGGGCAGTTCATCGGCTTGATGCTGAAGCAGCGGTTGGGACCGGCCGGGGCGGCGCCGGGTTCGGGCTGAGCCTGGGCCGGGCCGTGCTCGCCGGCGGCGCTGCGATCAACCCCGCGATCCTGTTCGTAGGTGATGAACATGTTCTCGCGGTACTTGTCCCAGTGGCCGGAACGCTCCCACAGGCCCTGGGGCTGGAGGGCCGGGGTCCGGACCTCGACGTAGCCCTCGGCGGTGATGGCCTGGCGCAGATGGTTCTCGATGGTCCGGTACAGGGTCCAGCCACGCGGGTGCCAATAGATCTGGCCGGGATTGTCCTCCTCGATGTGGAACAGGTCCATCTCGCGGCCGATACGGCGGTGATCGCGTTCCTTGGCCTCCTCCAGTTGGCGCAGGTAGGCTGCCAGGCCCTTCTTGCTGGCGAAGGCGGTGCCGTAGAGGCGGGTCAGCTGATCGGAGTCTTGGTCGCCATGCCAGTAGGCTCCGGCCACGCTCATCACCTGGCAATGGGCCAGGAAGCGGGTCGAGGGCACATGCGGCCCGGCGCAGAGATCCTCGAAGGCCTCACCCAGGCGGTAGAAGCTCAGAGATTGGGCCCCAGCCGCCACGGCCCGCTGGGCGTTGTCGGTCTTGTATTGGTCACCGGCTACCCGCTCCAGCCCGGCGGCCGGGCTGCAGTCCTCACGCACGAAGGGCAGATCGCGGGCCACCAGGTCCTGCATGCGGGCGGTGATGGCCGGAAAGTCCTCTGGGGTCAGGACCCGGGGCAGGGCCATGTCGTAGAAGAAGCCGTCGGCAGTGGCTGGGCCATAGGCTAGGCGGGTGCCGGGAAACAGTTCGCAGACCGCCGCCGCCATCAGATGGGCGGCGCTGTGACGCAGCAGGCTCAGGGCCTGGGGATCATCATCACGGGCGGTGACGATACGCACCTGGGCCCCGTCAGGAACCACGCCGGTCAGGTCCTGCAGGACCCCATCGACCTCGATGGCCAGGGCCTGACGGGCCAAGCCTGGACTGATGGCGGTGGCGATGGCCAGACCATCGGCCTGATCACAGGCCAGGGCATTGCCGTCGGGAAGAATGAAACTGGGCATGGTCGACTCCTGCACCCGGCACCCGACACCCACCACGGGATCGGTACCGTGGTGGCATCATGGGCCACGGCGCAGAGCGACAAGAGGGGATGCCGGCAGGGCTGCTTGCAGGGCCTTCAGGATTTCAGGTGGCCCATGCCATACCGCACACAGGCCCTGTGCGAAGTGTAGCATTCTGTGCGTACAGCCATTCCAGAAGAGTCCTCACGCCCGCTTCGCTCAAGACCGCCAAGGACGCCAAGGACGCCAAGGAAAAGTTGGGCTTCTGTCTGCTTGCCCTATTGCCGCTGCCCGCAGGGCCGCTGCGTTGTTGGCGCTCTCTGCGTGAGACCATTTCAGACACAGCTCTCGTCGAACAGAGACGGAGTGCAACCCGCACAATAACCCTGACGCTCCTGCTGTCAGCCGTCGCCGACCAGCTCTGGCAGGGCATCGGCGTAGCGTTCGGTACTGCGGACCCGATTGGTGATCCGCATGGTCGTGGTCGTCAGACCGGTGTCGACGTTGGTGAAGGTCACCGACAGGCTGAGATCACTCTCCCCATGGACCATGCCCAGACCCGGCTTGATGTAGACGCGGATCGTGCCGCTGATGCTGATGGTCCCGGTGCCGTCCCAACTGAGATCATCACCAAGGTCCCATTCGTCGGCATCAATGTCGCCCTCACCCTCGATGTCGAGGCGCAGGCGGATGCAGCCGGGATGGGATGCCGGAGCGGTGTCATCTGAAGCCGGACTGGCAGCGTTGAGCGACTCGACGGTAACATCGGTGGTCATGATGGCGTAACCGGCCCCCAGCCAATCCTCCTCGATCCGCCAACGCTGGCCGTCTTCCACCGTGGCCGGCATGAAGGCGGTCCACTGTTCACCCACCAGCGGGGTGTAGCGATAGATGATGTCGTTGTCGGCCAGGGTCAGGAAGGCCAGCTCCGGCAGACCGACGGTCTGCCAGCCTCCCTCGCCATCTTCCTCCAGTTCCCATTCAGTCTCCAGGACCCCCTGGGCCTGATCGGCCAGCGGACCGCCGATCCCCTGACTGAAGTCGATCCGTTTCCATGAGACCTCTGGATCCCCCTCATCCTCCTCAATCTTGAGATCAGCGAGGAATACCTGGACATGCTCTCGCTCAACGACTCGATAATGGTTGGACCCCTCAAGCCGCCAGCCCCATATGGTGTCAGCCAGACCATCACCGGCATCGGTCAAGGTGGTCGTATCACGGTCGGCCAGGGGCTGAGCCGGAGCACTTGATGAACTGCTGCTGCAGGCTGACAACGCCAACAGACCCAGGGCAAGGATGAGGCAACGCATGGCATGACTCCAGGAACGGAAACGGATGTTGTGATTATACGACAGGTCGCCTGTCATCCAAGCGCCATGCCTGGCAGTCCCACCCCTGCGCCACACGCCATCACCGACTGCTGAAAACAGTCGGCCAAGCGCCAACGACAACCTCGCTACTGGCGCAGGCTGGGCAACAACGACGATGGGGCGCTACTGCGGCTGTTCAACTCACTGCAGCAGGACCCGGCCATCGGCCAGGACTTCGCCGGCCGAGACCGTACCGTTATCCAGTCGGATCCGGATCCTGTCGCCTGCGGCTCCGTCGGCCAGGGCGGTGGCACTGGCGGTCATTTCAAAGCCGGCTCCGCGATAGACCACGGCAACGCTACGGCCACCCTGGACCAGACGGGGCGGGGCGGTGATGTCGCGCCCCAGTACAGTCCCGGCCTCAACCCGGCGGCGCATGGCCCGACCAACCAAGTCCTGAAGCTCTGCGTGCTTGGCCCCGGTAGCTCGCGACAATACCTGACGCTCAAAACGCACATCATGGGCCTGGATCACATGTCCAGCCGTAAGCGGACGTACTGCCACCGGCACGGCTCGCGATACCGTCACATGGAAGACCACCATGACCCGGCCCAGTTCGCGCTGTTCGTGCATGACCCGGACGCGATAGGGCACTTCGCCCCACAGATCAGCAGTCAAGGGAGTGATATCATAGTGCAACTGCGATACCAGATCGGTCGGTACCACCAGACTGCGCGGTGGACGTCGCACCTCAATGCTGGCCGAACCATCACCAATCCGGGCTACCAACTGGTCCCGAGCAGTGCGCGCCAAGGTCTCGGACGCAAGCGTGGTCGCGGCCCGGCGCACGACCCCGCGACCGGTGATGACCATGGCCAGGTCGCGCTGCTCGGCCAAGGCCGCCCGCAACAGCGGGGCAGTGATGGTCACCGGAGCCAGATCGGGCAGATCCTGGACCACCAAGCCTGCCAAGGCGTGCTCAATGGATTCCGGAGCGCTGATCTCAGCCACCGCGTCCAAGGTGGCATGGGCCCCCTCTACCGTGACCTGTTCGCGAATGGAAATCCGCACCACCCCATCCTCAGCCACTACGGTACCAGCCAGGATCAGCAGCAATGACATCCGGAAGCAGGTGTTCATCGGGCGATCTCGTTGGCCGTCTGCATCATGCGATCAGCGGTGGTAATGGTGCGGGTATTGAGTTCATAGGCCCGCTGGGCGGCAATCAGGTTGACCAACTCGACCACCACATCGACGTTGCCCTTCTCCAGGGCTCCCGAACGCACCGCACCAAAGCCGGGGTCCAGGGGATTGCCCTCCTCCGGCGGACCGGAGGCCTGGGATTCCTGATACAGATTGCGGCCCATGGCGACCAGACCGGTGGGATTGCGAAAACGGGTCAGGGTCAGTTGGCCGATATTGGACTGGGTCCCGCCCACCAACACCGTGACCGTTCCCGTAGGGCCAACCGAAACCTGCTGCACCCCTTCAGGGATGGTGATGCGGGGCTGCAGATAATAGCCATCGGGCGTGACCAGGTTACCGCTGGCATCAATGCGGAAGTCGCCGGCGCGGGTGTAGGCCTGGCTGCCATCAGGCAGGGCGACCCGGAAGAAACCATCGCCTTCGATGGCCATGTTGGTGTCAACCCCGGTCATCTCGATGTTGCCGTTGGTGAAGATGCGCGGGGTACTGCTGACCCGAACCCCATTGCCGACCTGAATGCCGGCCGGATTCTGGCCCTGGTCGCCAGCCCGGGTGCCGGGAGCCACCACCACATCATAGAACAGGTCCTGGAAGTTGACGCGTTGCTTCTTGAAACCGTTGGTGTTGACGTTGGCGATGTTGTTGGCGATGATATCGACCTGCATCTGCTGGGCGCTCATGCCGCTGGCGCCGGTCCACAAGGTTCTGGGCATGGTAGGACTCCTATGAGTGATAGACTCAGGACTGGGCCAGAAGATCGCTGAAATTACCGTCATCAAGCTGCTGACGCAAAGCGCTTTGGGCAGCATCATAACGGCGTTGTACGGCGATCATGCGGACCATTTCCTCGACGGGATTGACGTTTGATGATTCGGTGTAGCCCTGTTGGATCTGATAATCCCGGGCATCGACGATCTCCTGGTCACCAGGATGGAAATACTGACCATTGAGGCCGACCAGGGCCCTGACATCCGCCACGGTGCCGACGCGCAGCTGCTCGACGAATACCGGAGTCACGCCAGCATCACCACCAGGCATGTTGGCGAAGATCCTCCCTTTCTCATCAACCGTGACACTGGTGGCATCAGGCGGGATGACCACCGGGCCGCCCTGACCAAGAACCGGCAGGCCATGATCGGTCACCAGACGGCCGGCGTCATCCAGGGCACAGTTGGACACCCGGGTCAGCAGGGTACGGCCCTGCTCATCGACCACCTGGAAGAAACCATCGCCGTGCAGGGCCAGATCAAAAGGCGCTCCGGTGTAGGTCCGGGTACCATCAGCAAAGCTGCGATAGATGTCATCGTGGTAGACACCGGCCCCGCCATCGGCACCAAGATCACCACGACGCTGTTGAACCTGGGCCAAGGTCTCGGCGAATCGCTGGCGCACCGCCCCGGCTCGACGATAGCCACTGCTCTGGGCATTGGCCAGATTCTGGGCAATGACCTCCATCTCGCGACGATCACTGACCATACCGCTTGCAGCAGCATACAGGCCCTTTGGCATCAGCTCACCTCCTTGGGCATGGGTCTCTCGGACACCATGCCGAGATACACCACTGATTGATGTGCAAAAAGTGCACACGCCAATGGCATACGGCGGCAACAACGACCGCGTGCCGTACCTCTCGCATGTCTCATGCCAAAGCTGCCCGCCAGCTGCGACCTCTGCCTTGCAGGCCGAGCCATACGGCCAGAATGACCGTGACGCGCCAGGGCGTCGATCCGTCCACGTCTGAACCTGCATGCTGAAACCTGACCAGACCAGGGGCTTTTAGTCCTCGCCCAGCGAGTACTGTAGAGATGGAGCCCCTGAGCGCTGACGAGGAGCCTTGATGTGAAGCGCTGGATGATCGTCTTGGCCAGCGTCATTTGTCAGACTGCTCTCGGCGGCATTTATGCCTGGAGTGCGTTTGTCCCGCCACTGACCAAGCACTACGGCTTGTCGAGCGCCCGCTGCAGCCTGCTCTTCGGGGTCATGATCGCCACCTTTACCATCACCACCATCCCGGCCGGCCGCCTCCTGCTGCGCTTCGGACCGCGCCCCATCGCCTCAATGGGAGCGTTGCTGTTTGCGGCCGGTTACGTGATTGCCTCCTACTCAGAGGGGTCTTTCCCGTTGCTCCTGCTGGGCCTTGGCGCGGTGTCAGGCAGCGGCATCGGCCTGTCCTATGTCTGTCCCTTGAGTGTCGGCATGGCCTGGTTTCCCCGCCATCGGGGCCTGGTAACCGGCGTGGCAGTAGCCGGCTTCGGCATGGGAGCCATTGTGCTCAGCGCCCTGGCCGAACAGATGCTCCTGCATCAAGATGTCCTGGTGGTCCTGCGCCATGTCGGCCTCATCCTGGGAGCCCTGGCCCTCTGTGGAGCCCTGTGCCTGGGCCTGCCTTCAAGCGGCATCGCCACATCGGCTGACCAGGGAGACGACTCATCGCCGCGCCTGCGCAGCCTGCGTTTCACCCTGATCTGCCTGGGCATGTTCTCCGGCACCTTCGCTGGCCTGTTGATCGCAGGCCATCTGGTTCCCTTATCGCAGTATCTCGGCCGCAGTCCGTCCCAGGCCACCATGGGCATCTGGCTCTTTGCCATTGGCAATACCTGTGGACGCTTGGGATGGGGCGGCATCCACGATCTGCTCGGGGCTCGCCGTACAATCCTCTGTTCTCTGGCCAGTCTGGCTATTGCCTTGGTCCTGTTGCTGATTTTGCCCTACGGCGCCTTGGTACCAGTTCTGACCATCGCCATCGGCCTGGGATTCGGAGCCTGCTTCGTGGTCTATGCCGCTGCCGTGGCCGACATCTTCGGGCCGGCCGCCCTGCCGCGCCTGTACCCGATCTGTTTCGTCGGCTACGGTCTGGCAGCACTCTCTGGACCCACCATCGGCGGCTGGATCAAGGACACCCATGGCTCATATATGCCGGCGATCGCCCTGTGCGCTACCGTAGTGCTGGTGGCCATGGCGGTCATCACCCTGAGCTTCCG
>SLQH01000079.1 GCA_007131555.1 Planctomycetota bacterium
CCACGACCACACCATCCCCGAAGAGGACGGCAAGCAGGAACATTATTGCAGCATGTGCGGCCCCCACTTCTGCTCCCTGCGCCTGAGCGAGGGCCTGCGCCAAGCAGCCGGGTGCCGGCGGCAGGGGTAAGGGGGTAGCGCCTTACAACGCTTGGCTTATTCACCCCCGGACTCGCCAGTAACTACTGCCCACCCCAAACCCACCACGGAGCACCGGGCCTTGGCCCGCGTGCATGCGCGCGGCTCCCATGCTTTCGCCAAGTGCCGGCTCGATCGTCGGCAAGGCGCCTGGGCAACGGCGCGCAGTTACCGCGCCTCATGATCATCAGCGGCAACCCAGAACGCCAGCGGGGTACGGCGATAATGCCGACGCCCCAACTTATATCGTTCTCAAGAATCACCGCCCGCTAATGTACGCGGGCCAAGGCCCGGTACTCCGGGTTGAGGCCATGGGGCAGGTGGGCGCAGTCGGGTTTCAATCGCTAGGGTCGCTGTCCGCTGCGGCCAGGACTTGCTGGCGCCAATGGCTGGGAGCCACGCCCATCCGCCGAGAGAAGGCCCGTGAGAAATGGAAGGGGTCAGCAAAGCCACAGCGTTCGGCGATATCGTTGATGCGCAGACAGGGTTCGCTGATGAGCAAGGTGCGGGCCTTGGCGATACGGCGTCGTTGCAGCCAGCGCTTGGGCGAGACATGCAGGTAATGCTGGAAGCGGTGGGCAAAATGGGACTCTGACAGGCCGGCTTCCACAGCCAGATCCGAGACCTGGAGATGGACCAGGTCAAGGCGGCGTTCAATGAAGGCCAGGACATGACGCAGCCACAAGGGCAAGGGGTCTGAGGCCACCGCCGTGAAGGCCTGGGCTGCGAAACCGTCGACCAGGAACTCTCCCAAAAGCAGATCCAGCAAGCTGCGCACTCGCAAGCGTTGGCGAGGGCGCGCCATCGGTCGCTCGCCCTCATAGCGCACAACCGCATCAGCCATGCGGTTGACCAGTTGGGGACGGCGCAGGCTGACCGCCGCCGGCAGGCCCAGGGTGGTCAGAGGATCAAAGGCATTGCCCGAGGCCACGCTGAAGCGCAGACCGATGAGATGGGTTCCACGCCCCAGCGCTCCATCGTGGTCATGAAACGGCATGCCCGGCGACATGAGCAGGGCATCGTTGGCCTGTAATTCCCAGCTCTGCGCATTGGCTCTGGTGCGCATGCTGCCGTCGCGCACCAGATATAATTCGTAATCCTTGCGGTAGGCACGGCGCGTGTCCCACCCTGCAGGGATACGCCACATCCCGAAGCCACGAGGGATCAAGGCGCATTCCAACCAGCGGTCAAGAAACCATGCCGGCATCTCAGGACTGGTCGTCGATCCCGATCTCTGGGCCATGGCCTGGCTCAGGGCTGGGGTCCGGCATAGTCCTGCCAGACCGGCTCTGCACCTGTCACATCAATCTGGTAGCCCTGCTGGCCGTCCCACAGGCGCAGGATGCCATCTTCCTGGGCCACCTTGGGTCCAGAACCGACCGCCCACTGATCGATGTTGACTGCCTCGCCGTCAATGATCACCGCCGGTTCTGCTCCCTGCCGTTGTTCGGGGCGATAGGCGACCTGTACGGCTCGTCCGTCCTGGGTGGTGAAGGCCGCCGCCAAGGCCTCGGCATCAACGGTCAGGCTTTGGGCTTCCAGGGCGGCCCGGGCAGAAGCGGCATCCGTGGCCAGACCGACCGGCAACAGGGTCAGGCCGAAGCCGGTGCGATGGCCGGGGAAACGCAGCAGGGGGCGCGGATGATGGCGAATCTCTTGCCCGGCATCAAGACGTTGCTGGTTTTGCTGTTGCTGGCGTTCGGTGAGATGTGATTCCCCCAGTTCGCCGCCATGGACGACGCCATGAATGCCGACCCAGGCATCACCCAACGGCATCACCCACCAGCCATCATGCTGCTCTGGGACCACCCCTTCAGGCAGGGTGACAACGGCATAGTCGAGCGGTTCATCATCCGGCAGGACGCTGAGGCAGACATGGGTGCCGCCCACCATCGCCGTCTGATCGTAGCGGCCATTGCCATCCTCATATTTGTAGCGTTGGATGTTGCCACTGCCGTCATTGCGTCCGATGGGGGTGCCGCCAAAGATCACTTGGGCTCCGTTGGCACTGGTGGCAACGGCGCTGAAACGGGTCGCTTGGCCGCCATGGCCGCGCCATAGGCTGCCCATCCCCACTCCGCGATCATACCACAGGCTTTCCGCCCAGTTCCCCTTGCGCGGCTCGATCTGCTGGCCGAAATAGTAATTGGGCTTGGTGTTGAACTGTTCGATCGGCAGCAAGGCCGGATCCTTGGCGGCCAGGCGGCTCAACACGGCATTGGGTCGCCAACCGCTGGTGGCGGCATGCATGGCATAGCGGAAGCCGCCGGCAATGTCGGCTTCTTCAGCCCGACTGCCCCACCATATCCAGCCGGTCTGATCAGTGATCGACCCCGCCACCCGGGCTGAGGCGCCGCGTTGACTGGGACCGGCCTGAACCCCGTCAAGATATTTGAGGGCGTACCAGGCCACATACCAGTCCAGGGCGGCCCTGGCCCAGGCCCGGACCGACTCGTCCTTGCTGAAATCGTAGACGTTCATCATGCCGTGGATGCAGAAGGCGGCGTAGGTCGAGGAGTCCCATTCGCCCATGCCGCTGCGGTACAGTTCTTTGACATAGCCGCGCAACCAGGCAGCACGATTGGCCAGGGCATTCTCGACAGTGGTCTGGGCGAAGGTCTGCGAACCGGTGTACCAGGGCAGGACCAGACCCGCCGAGTATTGCATGATGCGGTGGTTCTCGGTTCCGCCGCCATCAAGATAAGGTCGGTAGCGCTCCATCTGCTGGTAGAGACGGTTACGGGTCCGCTCGGTCAGGGCATCACCGAAGGCCGGCAGGAAGCGGCTCCAGTTCAGACCGGCGAAATGGTACAGCTCCCGGTAGGAGCGATCGTCATTCATGTACTGCCGGGCCATGGCGTCGTCAGGGTCGATCAGCAGCTTGGCCATGGCCGCTCCAGGCAGGTACTTGCCCGGATCGCCGCCCCGGAAGTAGCCCCGCCGCCATCGCGCCAGATCCTCACCGGCCAGAATCTCGAAGACCAGCTGGCGGCGCCGCGCAAAGCCTTCCCCATCCGGGAAGCTGACTGGCTGGCTGTGTTCAGGCCCTCCTCCGGGAGCCGGAGCCAGAGGGTCCGGCAACAGCCATGGCGATTCAGTGGCCGTCATGGCGCAGATCATGGCGGCTACGGCGCACGACGACAGGATACGATGGGTCATGATTGTACTCCTCAGGGTCTCTTGGCGACCGTTCTGCTGTTTGGGAGCGATGCCTGATGTCAGGGGCCGTGCGCAGCGACAGGGCTTGTCCTTCTGATATTGCTCCATGTTGTCTTGCTATATCAGCCTGTCCAGTCATCTGGTGTCGTGGTTCGAAAGAGCTTTGCAGACAACAAGCGGCTTGTCTGTGCCATATTGACCTCGCCTCTTCTCTGCAGGCTGCTCCTCCTTGTTCACGCAGGCTCATGATGTCATACTGACGCTCCTACCTATGATCTGGGGCGTATGCACCTATGCTGGAGCCGGTAAGGGATAGACTGACACATCGCCTGGCTTGGCCTTTTCGATCCCTATCCGGTCGAAATCCTCACCATGGCTACGGTTATGGCTGCGGTTTTCAACAAAATCGGGACTCGAAAATGCCCTGCGCTTATGCTCGGTCGCTATCCCTTACAGACTCCTAGGCGCCGATGGGCGCTGGTCTGCGATACGGCCAGATGTTTGAAACCGGAGCCCCGTTGATGACATATGGAATCAAGGGTCGGTGTCTGCTCTCATGGCCGGCACTGTGGTTCGCGTGTTGCCACTGAACGTCATTGTTGTGTAGACTGCTCCGGCTTGAAGCCGTCGGGTCGTCGCGTCTGGAAAGGCATGTCGCTGATGCAGATATACGATGGTGGTACTGAACTGATTGAACGTGCCCGCAAGGGTGATCCGGTCGCCTTTGGGGAACTGATCGAGCCCCACCGTGTCGGCCTGGTGGCGTATGCCCGCTGCCTGTGCGGAGATTTTTCCAGCGCCGAAGACGTGGTCCAGGACAGCCTGTTGATCGCTTACCGTAACATTGAGCGCCTGTTTCCTGAGGCCGATTTCCGGACCTGGGTCAAGGCCATCGTGCGGCGCCAGGCCCTGGCCAGCGGTCGCTCGCGCAATCGCTTCGGTCCGTTGTTGACCGAACACATGGAAGCTGCCTTTGAAATAGAGGACGATCATCTGGAGATGGAGCGCCTGGCTCTGCGTCGTTGCCTGGGCGACCTGCCGCCCCGCATGCGCCATGTCATCGACGCCTTCTATAGTGGAGGGGAAAGCGTTGGGCACATATCTGACCGCCTGACCACGCCGACAGGCACTGTCAAGACCCTGCTGCACCGCGCCCGTAGTGCCTTGCGCGATTGCATAGAACGTCGCCTGCGGGTGACCAGGGGGGGCGCGTGATGAAGGATCCGTGCGCCGTTTTTGCGGAGTCTTTGGATCGTCTGCTCAGCGGTGATGAAGACGCTGTCGCCGCCGTTGAAGACCATCTGCGCGATTGTCCTGCCTGTCGGGACGTGGCCGACCGCCAGTTGCGTCTGCATCGTCTGTTGTTGGAGGTCGGGGCCGCTCAGTCTCCTGCCTCCCCTGGTCAGCGCCGGCGGCCTGCCACTGCCTCGCATCGCCGGGCCACGACTGCCCGTCATCGGCGGCGG
The DNA here is from genome assembly GCA_007131555.1 of Planctomycetota bacterium. GTDB lineage: Bacteria > Planctomycetota > UBA11346 > UBA11346 > UBA11346 > SLQH01. Next base: position 4,764 of record SLQH01000079.1, read on the forward strand.
TCAGGACGGCGATCACGGCAGCGTCACACCATGATCGCCGTCCTGGCCGTGCTGGGTCTGGGGGCGGCCCTGGTCGCCATATACTACCTGCCCCAGGATTCGGTCGCGCCCAGCCAGCAGCCTGACATCAGCCCTGCCCTCGTTGCTGGCGATGACCGGTCGCTGCCTTCCTGGTTGCAGGTCCACTCGCGGGCCGGCAGCGAGATCAGTCATCATGATGCCCCAGGTGGTGGTCATAGGGTCGTGCTGCATCATGGTCGTCTGGCCATGCAGGCCGACGCTCGGCGCGGTCAGGCTCCCCTGTTCCTGCAGATCGGCAGCCATACCGCACAGCTGTTGGGCACCTCGGTGGATGCTTTCTGGAATACTGACGGTATCGGCATGATCACCGTCCGCAGTGGACAGGTGACCATCAATGATCTCCGGCTCCAGGCTGGGCAAGAGGTCGTTGTATGGGGAGATCATATCCTGCCGCCGCTGCCCAGTCCAACCGGTGCGGCGTGGACCGGGGCCGGTGAGCCGCCGCCTGACGCCCAGCTGCTGCCGGCCCGCGCCTTCGCTGTGGAAGAGGCGTACAGTGGCCTGCGCCCGTCTGAAGATGACATGCCCGGTCCGCATCTGGTCGGTCTACAGCATCGTCCCGGTGGACGGCAGGCCGCCGCCATGGCGTCCCCGGATGCCGCCGTGATCATCGACCTGCCAGAGGGAACCCGGTGGCAGGTTCAGGTCCTGTGTCGCAGCGGGCCGGATCAACAGCTTGGCTTCAGCCTGGACACTACGCCGGCCCCGGAGACCAGCAGCGCCGAGCGCCTGATTGTTGCCGCGCCGGAACGGCAGCAGTCCTGGCTCTGGCTCCCGTCCGCCACTGGCGACAGCGCCATGCTTACGGGGGAAGCGGCGCCAACCCGCCTCTCTGTGGCCGGTTATCATAGTGGGTTCAGGATTGCCGCCATCTTGCTGCGGCCGGCGCCCTGACCGTCACTGTAGGATAAGCGCCCCGATCTCGCCCATCAGTCCCATGGTCTCACCACGGAGCACCGGGCCTTGGCCCGCGTGCCGACGCGCGGTTCCCATGCCTTCGCCAAGTGCCAGCCCGAGCGTCGGCAAGGCCCCTGGGTAACGGCTAGTAGTTACCGTGCCTCGTGACCATGAGCGGCAACCCAGAGCGCCAGCGGGGTACGGCGCTGCTGCCGCCGCCCCGGCCTCAACCGGCCTCAGGAATCATCGCCCGCCAATGTACGCGGGCCAAGGCCCGGTACTCCGTGTAGTAAGGCGGCTAGGCTGTCAGCGACAGGTCGACCCATCGCCTGGCCTCATTCCGTCCCGGACTCGCCAGTAAGCACTGCCCACCACACAGCCACCACGGAGCACCGGGCCTTGGCCCGCGTGCC
>SLQH01000130.1 GCA_007131555.1 Planctomycetota bacterium
AAGGGGGAGCTATGACCTCTGTATAAGGTTGCAAACTCCGACTTGACAACCCAGCCCATAGATGAGTAGTCACGCCGGGTTTAGGATCACAGGTTTGGGGGCAGGTTCATGCACGTAAGTTGCTGTGCAGGTTTGTTGTCGTCGAAGATTGTTGTTATTGATGGGGTAGTCGTGTGTGTGGAAGCGTTGCGGCAGGCTGAAGCCTGCCATCCGTGCCGGCTGAAGCCGGCGCTACCTTGGAAGCGCCTGCTAGCCCTCCTGTGTTACAACGGCGAGGGCGGCAGGTCGCCGCCGGTCTGGGCCAGGTCCTGGTTCCAGCCGTGTTCGCTGCAGCGATCATCCAGCATCTCGGCCGGTATCATGTCGCAGTTGTCGGTCAGGCGCAGGTCGCGGCCGTCCTGGCAGGCCGGGCGCAGGGCCGTGGTCGGACAGATCAGGGTGCAGCGGGCCTCGACCTGGCGGCAGGCGATGGCCACGGCATGCAGGCCGGCCCTGACGGCGGCGTCGCCGTTGCGGGCGCAGGCCCAGGCCTGGATCGCGACATGGCGCAAGGTGCCGGTCTGGAGCCGGTCGATGAGCGTCCTGGCCTCATGGTCATCGGCCAGCAGGGGCGCTGGGTCGCAGGCTGTCAGCAGGCTGGCGAGGCGCTGGTTGATGGCGCTGCGGGCGGCTTCGATGCGACGGGCCTCCATCAGCAGGCGGGCCCGGGTCTCGGCGGCATCCAGCAGATGGCTGTGGAGATCGAAGCAGTCGTGCAGACGCCGGACCATGGTGGCGACGTGGCCGTTGTCCGGACAGCGCAGGGTCGCCGCCCGCAACGAGGCCATGAGCCGGTCCTCGATCAGGGCCGAGGACCGGCGGTCGTGTTCGTCCAGGGCCAGGACCATGGTGAAGGCCAGAACCGAGGCGACCATGGCTGGAGGCAGGCCAGGGTGGCGGCAGAGGGCCTCAAAGGCCTCATTGCGACTGCGATACGAGCAGGCCTCAGCAGGCGCGGGGCCGCTGATCACCAGGGCCCCGGCCTGCCACGCTACGCTATGCTTGGCATCAAGGTCGATCATGATGCTCTGTCCAGGCCCCGATCAGCCCTGATCGGCGTCTTCTTCTTGCAGGGCCTGGTCCTTGGCGATGACTGCGGCGGTCTGGCGGGCCCGGTATTCGCTGACCTTCTGGGCCACGGTCGGGTTGATGAGGGCGATGATCTGGGCGGCCAGGACGGCGGCATTGGTGGCGCCCCAGGAACCGACGCTGACGGTGGCCACGGGCATGCCGGGGGGCATGTTGCAGGTGCTGTACAGGGCGTCGACGCCGCCCAGGGCTCCGGCGGCCAGGGGGATGCCGATCACCGGCTTGCCGCTGGCGGCGGCCACGGCTCCGGCCAGATGGGCGGCCCCGCCGGCGGCGCAGATGAACACCTTGGCGCCGTTGGCCTCGCCCTCGCTGACGATGGTGCGGACATGCTCAGGGCAGCGATGGGCGCTGCCGAAATGCATGTTGGCGCTGACGCCCAGTTCGCGCAGCAGGGTCAGGCAGGGCTCGACCACCGGCCGGTCGTTAGGGGAACCCATGAGAATGATGACGTCGCTCATCGGCGATGCTCCTGGTAAGGGGTGAAGCGCTGGTTTACGATGCTGCCGCCCGGCGGGCGGCGATGGCATCGGTGAAGCGCTGGAAAAGATAGATTGAATCCGACGGCCCTGGGCAGGCCTCGGGATGGTATTGGATGCCGAAGACCGGCAGACGGGTATGGGAGAACCCGGCGCAGGTCTGGTCGTTGAGGTTGACGTGGGTCATCTCGACCTCGGCCGGCAGCGAGTCGATGGCGATGGCGAAACCGTGGTTGAGGCTGGAGATCTCGATGCGGCCGGTCTGGAGGTTCTTGATCGGATGGTTGACCCCATGATGGCCGAAGGCCAGCTTGTAGCTGGTGGCCCCCAGGGCCAGGGCCAGCAGCTGGTGACCCAGGCAGATGCCGAACATCGGCAGGCCCTGGGGCAGCAGGTCCCGCAGGGTGGCGATGGCCACGGTGACCGCCGCCGGATCGCCTGGGCCATTGGAGATGAACACCCCATCGGGAGCCAGGGCCAGGATATCGGCAGCACTGGTGGCTCCGTTGACCACGCTCAGGCGCAGGCCGCAGGAGCGCAGCAGGCGCAGGATGTTGCGTTTGACGCCCAGATCGATGACCACCACATGCGGACGCTGGGCGTCGTCATCGTTGGCTAGCGGGGTCCAGTGCGGTAGGCCGCCGAAGCGGGTCGGATCGACGGCTTCGTCCCAGGCGTAGGAATCGCTGGTCGAGACGCCGGTGGCCAGGTCCTGGCCCGACATGTCGGGTACCGCCTTGGCCATGGCGATCAGCTCCTCATCGCTGCGATCCTCGCTGGAGAGGACCGCCGGCATGGCCCCACTGACCCGCAGGCGCTTGGTGATGGCCCGGGTGTCGACCTCTTCAATGCCGATCACCCCCTGGCGGGCCAGGAAGTCCGGCAGGCTCTCGTTGGCACGGAAGTTCGACGGCCGCCGGCAGCAGCGCCGCATGACGAAGCCGGCGGCATGGGCCTGGGTGCTCTCCATGTCATGGACATTGATGCCGTAGTTGCCGATTTCCGGGTAGGTCATGGTGATGATCTGGCCCCGGTAGCTGGGGTCGGTCAAGACCTCCTGGTAGCCGGTCATGCCGGTGTTGAACACCGCCTCGCCACTACAGGTGCCACGGGCCCCGACGGCCCGGCCTCGGAAGATGGTGCCATCGTTCAATACCAGACGGGCCAGGGCTTCGGTCATCAGTCCTCCCTTCAAATCGGGTGGCATGGTAGGAAGACCGGCGTCCGGGCAAGCGTCATCTCGCCATCCTGGCGGCATCAGCTATCCGGGGCTTGCCCCGGATCCACCCGGCGATGAACTGACGCACATGCACATCGCCGCGACCATCAATCTCCATGAACCTGATGCTGATGCCCTGCGAGCGACCATCGCCGCCACCTTTGCCAGCGTGTGGGAGCACGATGAAGGCCTGTTTGCGGTGCTGGCCGATGAGCGCGCCTTCACCCGGCGGGCTGACCCTCTGCGCCATCCCCTGATCTTCTATCTCGGCCACACCGCCTGCTTCTATATCAACAAACTGATGATGGCTGGGCTGATCCAGGAGCGGGTCGAGCCCCGTTGTGAGGCCTTGTTCGCCATCGGGGTCGATGAGATGAGTTGGGACGACCTCGACGAGCGGCATTACGATTGGCCGCCGGTGGCCGAGGTCTGGGCCTATCGGGCCCGGGTGCGGACGGTGGTCGAACGCCTGATCGCCACCCTGCCCCTGCAGCCGCCGATCACCTGGGACGATCCCTGGTGGGCGCTGCTCATGGGTATCGAGCATGCCCGCATCCACCTGGAGACCTCATCGGTCCTGATCCGGCAACTGCCCCTGGACCTGCTGCGGCCCAGCCCGGCCTGGCCGCTGTGTCCGCAGGACGCGCCGCCGCCGGTCAATGAGCTGGTGGCGATTCCGGCCAGCGTGGTGGAACTGGGCAAGCCGCGCGATCACCGTTTCTACGGTTGGGACAATGAGTACGGCCATCAGGTCAGCCAGGTGCCGGCCTTCGCTGCGGCCCGCCTGCTGGTCAGCAACCACGAGTACCGGGGTTTTGTCGAGGATGGCGGCTATCAGGAGCAGCGCTGGTGGAGCGAAGAGGGCTGGGCCTGGTGCTCCTGGAAGCAGCCGCGCCATCCCCTGTTCTGGCGCCCAGATGGCGCCACCTGGCGGCTGCGCTGCCTGGCCCAGGAGATCCCCATGCCCTGGAGCTGGCCGGTCGAGGTCAACTGCCACGAAGCCACAGCCTTCTGTGCCTGGCTGGCCCAGCGCACCGGGCGCTCATTGCGTCTGCCCAGCGAGGAGGAATGGCTGCGCCTGCGCGACCACTGCCTGGGTCCGGCTGATCAGGACTGCTGGCCGGCAGAGCCAGGCAACATCGCCCTGCGCCACTGGGCCTCGTCCTGTCCGGTGGGCCGCTTCGTCCACGGCCCGCTGAGCGATGTCATCGGCAATGTCTGGCAGTGGACCAGCAGCCCCATCCAGCCCTTGCCCGGCTTCAGGGTCCACCCTTGGTACGATGACTTTTCGGTCCCCACCTTTGATGACCGCCACAATCTGATCTGCGGCGGCAGTTGGATCTCGACCGGCAACGAGGCCACCCGCCATGCCCGCTACGCCTTCCGGCGCCATTTCTTCCAGCATGCCGGCCTGCGCTACATCGAGGCCGCCGCCCCTCTACCACCGATCAACGGCGCCCTGATCGACGATGCCCAGGTGGCGGCGGCGGCCCTGGATGACTGGGGCCACCAGGAGCCGGGTCGGGCCGACGACTTCCCGGCCCGACTGGCGGCCCTGGCCGTCGCCCAGGCCCCGGCTCATGACCGCATCCTGCATATGGGCGGCGGGGGCGGGGGGCGGCTGGCCTTCCTTCTGGCCCGGCATTTCGGGGCCGTTGTGGCCCTGGAGCGCTCAGCCCGCTTCCTGATGACCGGCGACCGCCTGGCCAGCCAGGGCCGGGTGCGCCTGCTGGCCGCCGACGAGGGGGCCCTGGGCCGCTTTGTCGAGATCGCCCTTGAGGATGCCGACCGGGCCGTGGCCGACCGCATCGCCTTCCTCCAGGCCGACCCGGCCAATCTTGATGACCGCCATGGCCGCTTTCCGGCCGTGATCGTCACCGACACCCTCGATCAGCTCGCCGATCCCCGCCGGGCCCTCGACCGCCTGATCGAGCGCCTGCTGCCCGGTGGCCTGCTGATCATTGCCTGCCCCTGGCAATGGCAGGACGACCTCACCCCGGCTCCGGCCCGCCTGGGTGGCAGTCACGACGCCACCGGCGAACGGCTCAGCGCCCATCAGGCCCTGCATGACCACCTGGCCGGCCGTTGCGAGCTGATCGAGCCCCCGCAGGACTGCCGCCGCCTGCGCTACCGCAACCAGCGCTGCCATCTGCTGGTGGACGAGCAGATCAGCCTGTGGCGGCGGGTGGACGAAACGTAAAAGAAGACGGATAAACCTTGCAACGGATCGCTTGTGTAACGGTATACATATTGTGCGTCATCGCTGCCAGTCAGTGATCTGTGCGCTGCCATATTGTGCCCCCAGGAGGATCTTTCATGCGTCTGTCACGCTTCATCATCATCAGTCATCTCTGCTGTCTGTTGGGATCTGCCTTTGCACAGGAGACAGTGGTCAATGCCAGCATCTTCACCGTGATCAATGACGAATGGAGTCCAGACAGTCCACAGCTGCAGCCGGTACGCATGGTCGGGGCCCGTAATGGTCAGGCTTCCGGTCAGGTGGTGCTGCTGCATCCGCAGGAAGGGGCAGAGGTGCGAGTCGCCCCTGGGCCGCTACAAGGGCCTGATGGCCAGCGGATTCCGGCAGATGCCATCCAGGTCCGATATGGCAGTCAGACTGAACCGCATGTGTTGCCGGAGGACATGATCGACGACCTGCGTCAACGCCATAATCTTCATGATCCTCAGGAACATGAGATTCGCCGCAGTCGCAATGATTACCGTATTCTGGCCGATACTCCGCCATTGGGCTTCAGTCGTCTGCCGGTCTGGTTGACCGTGCATGTGCCGGCAGACGCCCGCGAGGGGACCTATACCGGCACCGTAGGGATCAGTGCCGGCAGTCAGCACCAGGTCGAGGTCCGCCTGGAGGTCGGTGGCTATCAGTTGCCGGCATCCCGCGATTATGTGTCCCATGTCAATCTGATCTATTCGCCGTGCAGTGTCGCCCTGCGCTATGGGGTGTCGCCCTGGTCCGATCAGCATCTGGCCCTGATGCGGCGTAGTCTGCACTGGTACGCCGCGGTCGGTCAGGATGTGTTCTATGTCCCCTATACCACCGGCACTCATTTCGGAACCCGTTCCCCCCTGGTGCGCTTCGTTCGCCGTGGCGATGCCCTTGAGCCGGATTTCAGGGCCTTTGAGCGTTTTGCCGCCCAATGGCAGGAGCAGGTCGGCACTCCCCGGTTTGTGATCCTCTATCTGTGGGACATCGGTTTCGGTCGAGATGCGTTGAACATAGCCGGCATTCGCCGGCGATAGGGCGCGGTGTGGGCGCAAATGCATCTGCACCGCATCTCCGCGTTCA
>SLQH01000185.1 GCA_007131555.1 Planctomycetota bacterium
GGGGATACGCTCACGGTGACCATCACCGGAGAATCACGTGATACGCTTGATCTCGGCATTGACGACCTGGTCCTGCGGCCACGTCTTGATCCCTGATCTATACCTTGCAGCCCTGATGACGACCTGTTGAGCGAATACTCCCAAGCCGCCTGCCGGAATCGACACCAGCGAAGGCCTTCAGGATATCCGGTGGCCTATGTCGCGCCGCCCGCAGGGCCTTTACGATCTGTACGTGAGACTCTTTCTGACACCGTGCTCATCGAACAGCGTCGGGCTATCAGCCACACGACATGCTGGTGCTCTATCAGCGACGAATGACAGCCCGACGCCAGTCAGCGGCCTCGGGGCCACCCCCGATAGCCACCCGAAAACCAAGGTCAGATTGACGATTGCCGTGGCGTTGTTGAGAACGGGTATCAATCCCCAGGCTGTGCGGCATGTTGGACCATGCCCCACCACGAGCGATCGGATAGGCTATGATGCGCATACGACCTGTCTCATCGCTAAAGCGGGCCGTGGCTCGGCCCGGTGAAGCGGTCCACTCCATGACCCCACCAAGCAGGCCGTAATAACCACCTAGATCCGGGACGGTCGATCGCACTGGCAACGGACCGGGGTCATCAGGATCAACGACCAGGGCGTGAACGCTGTGCAGATCGATCCCGGCCATGACATCATCGCGACCACCCTGGGTAGCGGCGTGAATCCATTCCTCCTCAGTGGGCAGACGGACCAGGAGATCCTCGTGACGGGCGCCGAGGGTATCGAGCCAGGCCACAATCTGGAGATAATCAGTATGGTTGACCGGCCGCTGGGCCTGAGCCTCAGTGAGATCGGCCAGGTCCTGACCGTTGACAGCCCGCCACTGAGACCAGGTCGTCTGGGTGTCAGCCAGCCAGAATCCATCAGCGATATTGATGGTCGTGGTCAGGGGCTGATCGACCCGGTTGCCGAAATGCAGATGCTCGGGCAGCTCCCAGGACCCCGGCGGGACCCAGCGCAGGCGCATATCCACCCCCTGGCCCAGGCCCAGGCTGACCCAGGGTCCATAGAGGTCGACACCATGATCTTCGGCCCAGCTCGGCACGGAATCGGGCGGCGTCTGAAGACCGGCGATAGATGCCGCAATACGCGGATCATCATGGTCGGCCAGGATGGCCAGGGCGGCGGCCTGCTCTCCGGCATGGATCTGGGCATTGGCAGCGGCCAGGGCCTCGAACAGTCGTTGCTCAGCCCCGACCAGGGCCTCGATCTGCTCGCTGACGGCCCGCATCCGGACATCACCATCCAGCAGACGCCGGACTGTCCGGGCCGCCTCCGCCGCCCGCAGCCACTCACGCCGCTCGCGGTAGCGCTGGGCCGCTGCAGCCTCGATCTGCGCGGCCGCAGTCTGGGCCGCCTGGGCCAGATGACGATGGTCATCCGGCCATTGATCGTCATCAGCCAACCAGAACAGACAGCCATCATGACTGAAGATCCACTGCCCAGGGGGCGGCTGGCGACCAGCCTGCCCGGTATGGGCGGCGGCCAGGATCTCCAGAGCCCCATAGGGATGACCCTGGGCCAGGCTGAGCCGGGCCGCCTCCAGAGGGTCGCGGGCAGGCGGGGTGAAGGGCGCCTCGACCAGATGCTGGCGGAAGAAGTCCACATAGGGCTCAGGAGGACCACCGGCACCATGGCCGCCGGGAACGATGCTCAGGGTGGCCTCAACCCCCATGGCCTGCCACAGGGCGACCGCCGTCTCGGCATCGCTATGATCGCCGCCATAGTCACGATCACCACGCAGCATGAAGAGCGGCGGCAGGGCCATGGAGATATGCGGCCAGTTGTTGCGGATCCGCATGCTGTGACGAGTCCCATCGCTCCAGGCCGGATGCTCACCGTGATGCAACCGCATGACACTGTAGTTGCGGGGCTTGCCGAACTCCGCGAACTGATGCAGTTCGGGAGCCGTCAAGGCGCTGCCAGCCCACAACCAGGTCGCAGCGATGGTCACGGTCTCGCCCTGCCAGGGCAGATCGGCGACATGGAAGGCATCCTGGGGCACCATCCCGATCAAGGCCGCCGATCGGGCCCCGGCGCTATGGCCGCTAACCCCGAAACGGCGCCCATCAAGGTGCCAATGGCCACCATGGCGGGCGAGGAAGCGCAGGGCCGCCAGGGGATCGCTGACAGGAGCCGGCCATCCGGCTTCACGAGCCTTGCGATACGACAGCGAGGCCACCGCCATCCCGGCATCCAGGCTGGCCCGCCAGGCGGCCGCGAAATCGCCCCGTTCGCTCAGCAGGGAAGCGGCATAGCTGCCGCCGATGAAGCCCCCGCCATGAACGTAGGCGATCACCGGATAGGGTCCGGCGTGGTCATCCGCCGGCGGCAACCACAGACGCATCATCAGATCGACCGGGCCGTCCCAGGTCGCGGCCTCAGCGATCCGGATGTCGTACTGGCGATAGCCGCCATCAAGCAACTCCGGTTCAACCGCCTGGGCCGCCGCCAGCAGGGCGGCCTCATCATTGACCACCGGGGGCGGCAGCTCGGCCGGGATCTCACCGGCACTGACCAGGGCCGGCATCAGGATCATGCCCAATATCACCCAGGTCATGCCGAGCCGTGTCCAGCGATCTGTGATGGCGGCAGTCAGTACACAGGACATGCGTTTCACTCCTCAGCCCAAGCGGCCATGATGATGTCTGCCTGCGCCCCGGCAGCACGCAGAGCACGGTGGTAGGCATCAGTCCGATCCCCAGCAAGACGCAAAAAAGCCGCCTGCATGGCATGGGCCTGAAGGCCGCCCTGGGAAGTCACCGCACCGGCCAGGGCCGCCATGTCGCGGTGGCTGAAGGATCGCAGCGGCATGGCCATGCGTATGTCGCCAGCCTGCAAGAGCAGTCGAGCGCCCTGGACCTCACGCACCTCGGTGTGACCAAGACGCTCATGGGCAAAGACCAATGACTGTCCGGCAGCAAGGGCCTCGGCCAGCAACAGCCGCACCGACTCCCGCCAAGCCGCGATCTGTTCGGCATCTGGCCCGGCCCCACCGCGACGGGGGCTGGCTGGTTGACGTCGCTGGGTGGGGGCCTGCTCAGCAGCGCTGCTGGCCCCCGGCAGCCGACCATACACCGGTACATCCCCGGAAACATCAATCACATATCCATCACGGCCATCACTGATGGACAACCGGGAACCAGCACTGTTGACATAAGGACTGCGGTACATCTGGTCGTGGCGTTGCTCTTGGCCCTCAATCACCACTGATGGCATATGGCTCTCAGGCGCCCGGGTAATGACTGCGGTGGTGCCGGTGAGGGTCCGGATGCCGACGCTCTGCTCCTGGGGCCAACGCCCGGCATCAACCGCGATCCGCGACCAGGGATCACGGACCCCGGCCGCCTCCAGGGCAGCATCGTCCCACATGGCCAGGACAAAACCGGAACGGCGGCCATCGATGCGCAGCAGATCATCCCGACCCTCGCTGACCCGACGCAGGTCTCCGAGAGGAAAGACCGCAACCGTGGCCGCGCCCAAGGAGAAGACCTGCCAAGCACCCTCCTGACGGCTCCGCCCCCTGACCATGACGTAGGTCCAGGGATCGGGGGCATCATCAGGGAACTCCGCCAGACACACGGCCAGGCTCTCAACCTGGGCGAACTGGCCGTGCCGGGCCCGGACATAGGGATGTCGCTGGGGGTTGTCGCGCCGGCCAAAGACCGCGCAATGGCCTTCGCTCAGAGTCCGTTGGCCATCCTTGAGACCCGGCCAACCGGCCACGATGCTGGCAGCGTTGGATCCTGCGGCATCGGTGGCAGCGGCGCGCAGATGGATCATCTGCGAACAGACATCATCTGCATACCAGGCCGTGCCCAGGGTCGCGTGGCGCGAAACCCAGATGGTCGCATGACCCTGGTTGGGAATGGGGGCGATGCTGGGACCATCCAAGCCGGTCCAGTAGTTGGCAATGCCCTGTTCAATGACGAAGGGCAGTTGCGGCACGCGTCGGCGGGCGATGTTGCCGATCACCGCCGGTGGGCGATAGGTGCTGGTAGACGGATACACCGCTGGCCGTAGATGACCGGAGCGCTCAGGCGGGCCTCCGGGACCGCCCCACCACAGCCAGGTGATGGCATCCATGCCTTCGGCACCCGGACCATGGGAATTGCCACGGCTGGTCGGGCCGGCGTAGATATTGCCGGTATTGCGCAAAGCGGACGCTGCCGCGATGTAGTCAAGACCGGCCTTGGCCCAGGCCCGAGCCACGTCATCGCTGGAGAAATCGTAGATATTGAGCAGTCCCTGGAGGACATAGGGCTGATAGCGAGGACTATCCCATTCAGCCTGGCCGGCGGCGATGAGGGTACGCACATAGGTCTTCAACCAGTCCAGACCACGCACCCTCCCACCACGATAGGATGACAAGGTGATCGCCGCACTGCGCCACATCACTTCATGATTGTCCGTACCCCGACCACCAAGCCAGTTGCCGGGGATGGCCGTCATCACCGACCGGGTCTCAGGGGCGATGCGATCGTGGAACAGGGGAATCAGACGGCCCCAGCCGACCGCAGCAAAATGATAGGTTTCGCGCCGCGAGCGATCGTCATTGACGATGGCCAGGGCCTCGGCCTCATGGTGACCGGTCGCCAGACGGGCGATGGCGATGGGAATGGTATAGGTCGATGGATCGCCGCCACTGACCCAGCGACCACGTCGAAACGGGGCCATGTCCAAGGCCGCTGCCGCTGTCAGGATGGCTCTGGCCCGCTCGCGAAAGCCGGCCTCGTCTCCATGACTGGCGCAGGCTGCTGCCGCCACCCCAGCCAGGATGCGATCATCGGCGCCGGTCGGGGCCGGGATCTCGGCGGCCATTGCCATCCCAACACAGAGCAGGACCACGCACACTGTAGTAGAATGTCTGGTCACCGCCTACTCCTCGCGCACCTGCGACCACATCCATTGATGTACCGGCATAATAGTCAGGGCACTGCCACTATGGCCGATGTCCTGGATCTCCCAAAAGCGGACCTGTTGATGACCGGCAGCACGCATGGCCCGATAGGCCATCAGATAGGTCTTGGACCCATTCCAAGGATCGTTGTTGCCCATCATGATCCACATCGGCGTGCCATTGAGCAAGGGGTAGTCAGCAGCCTGGGAAAAAGGTGATCCGGCCAGGGGAACGGCGGCGGCAAACAGCTGCGGCCGGGCCCGCACCAGAGCCCAGACCGACGATCCCCCCATCGAATGACCGTAGACGCTGATCCGACGAGGGTCAATCCCATCCGCCGCCGCATAGTGATCAATCAGTTCCAGATAGGCATCGAAGGCTGGCAGGGTCTTGATGCCCCAGTTCTCCTCAGAATCCTCACCGGTGTAGCTGATGGTGCGATGTTGCGGATGCAGGATCACCACCACCGCCGGCATCTGCCGACGATAGTGATCGTTGGCCCACACTGCCGCTCCATGAAGCCGCCAGGAGGCCAAGCCCTCCTCACCAACCCCTCCGGCTCCGGGACAGGATATGACCAGGGGATAACCGCCTTCCGGTCTGGGGGCCTCCTGCGGATCAGGCACCATTATCGAATACCGCAGCAGGGCACCATCGCCCCAGGCACGGGTCGTAAAACGACCATGATAGGCGGCGACCTCATCGCGATTGCGACTGGGCACATCCATGCGGATATCACTGCCCGGACCCCGACGGGCTCCGGTCACTCGTCGATCAAGACGGAAGTGCCCCCAATCGGTAAAGGGATTGCCGACGTTGATCGGCCACGAGACCTCAATGGTGGGGATCTGACGATCGCTCTGCTGGCGATGTTGGTCACTCGGTTCGGGGCCACGGTCGGGATCACCAAGAAACGGACTGATGTCCTCAGGCGGGGTCCAAGGCAGGGGCGATGACTCGGCCGCCGCCAGCCACCAAGCACTACCCGCAGCCAAGGCAATCATCATCACATGACGCACACACATGGACATCTCTCCCCCCTGGTATCGCCGCCCAATCAACACACCCGTATCGACATCATTCATTATACCAGCGCACACCTTACCCGTTCAGGGTAATGACCGCAGGGTATGGCAGTTCATCATTCCACCATAAGAGGGCACCTATATGAACAA